>JAWAXC010000013.1 GCA_038897115.1 Sulfolobales archaeon
TGCAGCCCTTCTATATGGATATCCATAGACACCTGTTGATATAGCTGGGAGGGCTATGGATCTCAGCCCCAGCTCCTCAGCCTTCTCAAGAGAAGCCCTTACAGCTGATGCCAGCTTGGCATCCCCATCAGGCTCACCATATCTTGGGCCCACAGCGTGGATAACATATCTAGCTTTAAGCCTCCCAGCTGTGGTTACCGCAACACCCCCAACAGGTACTGGGCCGTGTTTCTCAACATATCTCCTGCTCTCCTCCTGGATAACCTCGCCCCCCTTCCTCACAATGGCAAGGGCTACCCCGCCTCCATGCTCTAGATATGGGTTTGCAGCGTTAACAATAGCATCTGCCTCGAGCTCTGTTATATCGCCCTTCACAAGATGGATCTCTACACCCCCTACTCTATATATCTTCATAGCCCCACCAACAATAATCTATATCCCCAGGCTTATCTTCTAGAGCTGTTTCCGATTTAACGATATATTAAGTACTTCTAGCTACAACTGAAAGCCCCGCCCCTTCAGGGTGGGGAAGAGGCTGGTTGAGGGTGGCTAGAGTGTCGCAGTGGATTGGAAGCTCTCCTCGCTATCCCATATATTCCCGCAGATCCTTATAGGTATTTTAAGCCATGCGAATTCGAAGTATTTGGTCATGCGGTTTATAGAGTCTGGGGATATGCTTATCCACGGATCAGGGGGTCCTGGATATACCTTGAAGACTGGGTTTGGCTCGAAGCACTCTACATAGCGGAACGCTGGGAGCCACGAGGGCTTCTTGGTTACAACGTTTCTGAGGTAGTTCCACACCTCGAATGCTAGCTGACCATCTGTTATCGGCACCCTAATCCTTCCCTCTCTATCTATGTATTTCCACCTCAGCTCCCTATGATCGACGAATTTATAGCCCCTCTCTCTGCCCTCCAACCATATATAATATAGATATGTATTTATCGCCCTCACAGGGTCTGGATGGTTTATGAATCTATATAGCTGGGGCTTGATCCTATATCCACTAGCCCTCCCCTCGATTATATCCCTAGCTATGAGTGCTGTTCTCCATAGGCCTAGTAGGGCCTTATCATATAGATATCTCGGGTGTATGCTCCAGAGGTTTAGCTTCATCAATATCTATATATAGGGGTGTCTAAAAAAGCTATATCCTGAAATACCTTATGTAGAATTCCTTGAAGAATCCGAAGGGACTCGATAGATCTGCTTGCGTTACTATTCTAAACTCCTCTGTATAGCCCCTACCACTATATAGGATTAGAGCTGCTAGGCTCTTGGTATTGGTTGCGTTAGCCCTTGTAAGGGCTGTGATCACAGCACCTCCATAGGGGTCTATCACAGTTAGGTTGACCGAGAATCCTCCGAGGACATATGCCCTCTCATACATATTCTCAGAGTACCAGTCAGGCCCATGCCTATTGCTATAGCTCCTCACAAGCCACACATCTATCTCATCATCCTCATCCAATGTAGCGTTATAGGGTATCTTGGAGGGATCCGAGGTTGGTGTGAATGTATATCTACTTGTAACCCTTATTATATAGCCTCCCACAGAGTCCATGGAATACTCAGCAGCCCCCGATCCCCATGCTCTGTTTGTGAAGTTCTGTACAAGTGTTGATATCAATATGCTGGGTGACATATATATGCTAGCCATGGTAGAGCCCTCTGAATATGTTGAGGCGTTTATAACCCCTCTAGCTGTGTTTAGAAGGGCCTCATATTGGATCCTATAGTATGTCCTCTCAAAGTAGTTGGAGACCTCGTAGACCCCTATATCGGCTATCGATGGTGATCTTGAGTAGGATGCATAGCTCTTAGAGATGGTTCCTCCTAAAACGGCTTTCGAGGGGTCTGTCCATGCTAGGAGGGCTCCCCCAACTATTATGCTGAAATGATTGCTACCATATCTCTCAGAGGCCTCATCCATCCCAACCACCTTCAAGCTTATATTCCCATTCCTCCCCAGGGCTAGCAGGGGGGTTAGATCCACTATCTGTGGGCTTTTAGCATAGTGGGTGTTGATGGAGGCCATCGGCCTCCAATATAGTGGGAAGAACCCTCCAGTATATATCGTTGGGAATACGTGGAAGACACCTGCGAGGTAGTTGTTATAGTATAGCAGTATATCCCTCACAGATGGTATATTTGTGTAGAAGCCCTCGTCAAGCCTGCCAGGCTTTGTATAGAGATATATCGCAGCCCTATATGTATCCTCCGGGATCGATATGCTTGTATTTATAGCTGTCCTCCCCGGTGTGAACTCCTCTAGAGAGTTGCCGTTAGCATCCCTAAATATCGGAACATACCTATCTGGGATCCAGCTTGGCTGTGTACCTGGGTATAGGTAGAGGGTTATGTTAACAAGGAAGACACCTGTGATCCCTATGGATGGTGCTAAGACGTTTGTTAGTACTATGCTGAAGTTCACAGATCCCTTGAATAGGTTTAGGAACAGCGTTACATCTGCCTCGGCTGTTGAGTTCAGCCTCTGCACAGTAGATCCCCAGTATATTGGGATGCCGTTGGCAAAGATCCAGAAGATCCTGTCGAACTGCCTACCAGTAACGGCCATACTCACATTGAGTATAGCCATGCTATAGCTTCCAGGAGGGATATTCACCACAACACTCTTCGGTGTGAAACCGGTGTTCTCGAATGACATGTTAATAGCTATGGGAACCACAACTGGTGTAACATTCTTTGGTGGTAGTGGCTTGAATGGTTCAAAGGACCAGTATGATGTGAAGCTCCTAGGATCCCTATACTCTATAACCTCTATAGCCTGTGCAAGGCTCTGAGGCGCTATTAGCAGTATCAATGCAGAGGCTAGCAATAGATATATACTAGCCCCAGCTATCTTGATCACCCTCCTAAACAATTAAAAAACCAAAATATATTTTTAATTATCTATAGATCTAGGATTTATAGGGTTAATTAACATGCTTGTGATGAGGAATATAGGGGCTGGGATATGGATGTAGAGGGCAGGCTTGCACTGGCTATGAGGGGTGTTGAGGAGGTTGTCACTGTTGATGAGCTAAGAACCCTTATAGAGACGGGCGGTGGTAAGGGCTATCTAGGGTTCGAGCCCTCGGGGCTATTCCATATAGGCTGGCTTATATGGGCATATAAATTTGGGGAGCTTATAGAGGCTGGCTTTAAGATGAAGCTTCTAGCAGCTACGTGGCATGCGTGGGTTAACGATAAGCTTGGAGGTGACATGGATCTTATTAGGAGGGCTTCGCAGCATGTTGCAGATGTTCTAGAGGCGATAGGTATAAGCAGATCCTCTTATGAGCTTGTATACGCAGAAGATCTTGTATCTGATAGCGAGTACTGGGGCCTCCTCCTAAGGGTTGCAAAGAGCTTCTCCCTAGCAAGGGTTAGAAGGGCCCTCACCATAATGGGTAGGAGGGCAGATGAATCTGAGTCGGATTTCTCCAAGCTGATCTATCCCTTGATGCAGGTTACAGACATATTCTACATGGATCTAGATCTAGCCCTCGGAGGGATAGACCAGAGGAAAGCCCATATGCTGGCTAGAGAGGCTGCAGAGAAGCTTAAGAGAAAGAAGATAGTAGCTATACACACACCACTCCTACCATCACTGCTAGGGCCGGAGAGGATGGAGGCCTCTGGAGAAAGGGACGATATAATGTCACAGATCAAGATGAGCAAATCAAAACCAGAGGGAGCTATATTCGTCTATGACACGCCAGAGGAGATAGCTAGCAAGATTAGAAAAGCATATTGCCCACCAAGGGAGCTCGAGATGAACCCAGTAATAGGGATAGCAAGACATATAATCCTCAGAAAAGGGGGGACAATAACCATAGAGAGAAAGCCTGAGCATGGTGGCACAATAGAGGTAACCCTGGAGGAGCTCGAAAAACTATATTCCCAGGGGCAGCTACACCCACTAGATCTTAAAAACGCTGTTGCAAAAGAACTCACAAAGATCCTAGAGCCTGTGAGAAGATACTTCGAAACAAACAAGGCAGCATTAGAAACGTTAAAGATGCTTGAAAAAGCAAAAATAACTAGATAGCATATCAAATATTTCATCATAGATATATGCTGAAGAATAGCTTTACATCACATGTATTTATAAATTTGCTAAATAGAGTTATAGCGTGGGTGAATATTTAGATGTCTTCAACAGGTTCTCAAAGTGCAAGAAGACTAACAGCTCCTTGGATTCTCTCTATAGTATTACTTATAATATTGGTAGCAAGCTGGTCCTATTTCCTGGTCTATTACTCTAGACAGTCTCAGCAGCGGGCATTGGCAACACAGCCAGATACTTTAATCATAGCTTCGGACATTAGTGATGCTGTCTCTATGGATCCTGCAGTTGCATATGAATTTACATCTGTTCTAGTTGTTAACCAACTCTATGATAAACTAATAGATATCGAGCCACCAGATCTCTCCAGAGTTGTGCCGGCAGTAGCAGAGTCTTGGAGTTATTCCCAAGACGGGACTTTATGGACGTTTAAGATCAGACAGGGTATTAGATTCGCAAACGGGGATCCTCTAGATGCTAAGGCGGTTGAATATTCCCTAAGAAGAGTGCTTATACTAAGTAAAACACCTGCTTGGCTTCTACAGCAGTTCATAGCAAAACCTGAGGATATAGTTGCCGTTGATAACTATACAGTTACGATAAAGCTTAAAGAGAAAGTAGCACCAGATCTATTTCTATCAGTCCTAGCCTTTACAACAAGCGCTATTGTAAATCCCAGAGAGGTGGAGGCTCACGCGTCTGGGAACGATATGGGCTCTGGATGGCTTACAGATCACTCGGCAGGCTCTGGACCATATATACTTGTGAAGTGGGATAGAAACTCACAGATAGTACTCAAAGCTAATCCCAATTACTGGAGGGGTAAACCTTCTATAGATACTATTATAATAAAGCATGTTCCAGAACCTGCTACACAGATGCTTCTGCTTCAAAAAGGAGATGTAGATATAGCGTTTGACCTAACAGTAGATCAGATCCAACAGCTCAAAGATGTAAAGGGGATAAGAGTGATTAGCTATCCAGTTCTACAGCTGGCATATATAGGGATGAATGTAAATAATAAATACCTATCTGATGAAAGGGTGAGGACTGCGATTAAATATGCTATAGACTACGATGGGATTATAAGAGATATCCTTAAGGGAGGAGCCATGAAGGTTCAAACAATAATACCATATCCCCTCTTAGGTTTCAACCCAGCGACACCATACTATAGAGATATAAATAAGGCTAAACAGTTGTTTGCGGAAGCAGGCTATCCCAATGGGTTTGATATCGAGCTTGCATATCCCGCAGGCTCGCATCCACAGGAGGAGATTGCTCAAAAGATACAGAGAGATCTAGCAGATATAGGGATACGGGTCACCCTCAGACCAATGGCTGCATCGGAGATGTATCAAAGATATAGACAACAATCTCTACAAATGGTGCTCGCAGGCTGGGGATCTGACTATCCAGATCCAGATAACAATGCCAAAGCATTTGGAGATTATAGAATAAAACAGCTTGCTTGGAGAAATATGTGGTATGATAATATATCGGCAGATCTCGTAGAGAGAGCCTATAGAGAAACAGATAGAGCCACCAGAGAAGCGCTTTATAAACAACTCACAGACTATATACTCCAGCATGGGCCATATGTCATACTCTACCAAGTAGTTCAATATGTTGCTATGAGGACGTGGGTAGAGAACTTCATTCCTGATCCATCTTTCGGAACATATCTACATCTCTATAAGGTGTATAAAGAAGCAGTAGTATCTAGGTAATTTTTTAGACTACATAATATCTATTGGTGAGACTTGGTGAGTCTCTTTAGATATGTAGTTAGGAGAGTAATATATATGGTATTGGTTGTTATAGGTATAGCCACTATTGTTTTCTTTATAACAAGGGTCTTGCCGGGAGACCCTGTAGGAGCTATTCTAGGGCCTCAAGCACCACCAGATGTGGTGGATAGAATAAGAAGGGAATATGGATTCGACAAGCCTATATATATACAATATATAGATTTTATAGCTAATCTCATTAGAGGTGATTTGGGGAAATCTATATCAACGAATAGGCCTGTAATTGATGATCTTAGGGAGAGGTTTCCAGCTACCTTTGAGCTTGCCACAGCATCGCTGGTCATAGCGTTAATCCTAGGGATCCCCTTAGGCATTATGTCTGCGATTAAGAAGGATAAACCTGTGGATCATATTATAAGGATTGTATCCCTCTTTGGGGTATCAATGCCTGTCTTCTGGCTTGGACTAATACTTTTATTAATATTTTATTATATATTAGGTATTCTCCCCGGTCCCGGAAGGCTAGATCCATATATAATGGAGCCACCCAGAATAACAGGACTTATAACCATAGATAGCCTTATATCAGGCAATTTTGATGCATTCAGAAACGCGGTAGCACATCTAATTCTGCCTGCGAGTGTTTTAGGATATCTATCCTCAGCTTATATAGCGAGGATTACTAGGGCTTCGATTCTTGAGACATTAAGGCAGGAACATGTTAAATTCGCAATATCTAAGGGTCTCCCAAAAAACGCGGTACTTCTGAGACATGTTATAAGGCCTTCACTCATACCTATTGTAACTGTTATAGGGCTGGTCTATGGAGGTTTATTGGAAGGAGCTGTGCTTACGGAAACGATATTTGGCTGGCCTGGGCTAGGTAGCTATCTAACAAGAGCCATGATCTATATGGATTATAATGCTATAGTTGGTGGTGTGATCGTCATAGCGATTATATACTCCATTATAAATCTAGTGGTAGATATTATATATGCGTATATAGATCCAAGAATAAAGTATGGGTGACACACATGGGCATCCCTCAAATATTTATAGATCTAGTTAGAAGGAAGCTCGGACTTGCTGGCATGATCATTGTAGCCTCGATAGTGTCTCTCTCACTCATAGCTCCCATCATAGCGCCCTACGATCCTTTAGAACAGAGACTCGAAGAAAGACTCCAGCCACCTAGTTCCTCCCATCTTATGGGTACGGATAAACTGGGTAGAGATATATTCTCGAGAGTTTTATATGGAGGTAGGATCTCACTATTCATAGCGATATCATCAGTAGCGATCTCAGTTATCATAGGAATGATTATAGGCTTGGTGTCAGGCTACCTAGGTGGGAGGTTAGATAACCTCTTTATGAGAGTTACTGATATGTTCTTAGCATTTCCATCACTTATTCTAGCTCTAGCTATAGCTGCAATGCTCAGACCAGGCATGGTTAATGTGATAATGGCAATAGCATTATCAACATGGCCCCAATATGCTAGGATTGCTAGAGCAATTACTATCCAGGTTAAGAATGAACCATATATTGAGGCTATAGTATCAGTGGGGGCCTCTAGAACAAGGATTCTTGTAGGGCATATAATGCCCATGGTTATTCCGCAAGTTCTTACCCAGGCCATGATAAATCTAGGAGGGGCAATACTTACAGCAGCTGGCCTGGGCTTTTTAGGCTTTGGAGTGCCCCCACCCACACCAGAGTGGGGTTTGATGGTTTCAGAGGGGAGGGATCTAATACAGAGTCACTGGTGGATCTCAACATTTCCAGGTTTAATGATTTTTCTAAGTGTTATTGGCTTTAATTTAATTGGTGATCAGCTTAGAGATATTCTAGATGTTAGATATAGGTGAGGATAGATGGCGCTTCTAGAAGTTAAAAATCTTAAAATATATTATTACACACCAGCAGGTGTTGTTAGAGCCGTTGATGGAGTAGATCTATATCTAGAGAGAGGAGAGTCTCTATGTATAGTTGGTGAATCGGGTTCTGGAAAGTCAACATTGGGCTTGGGCATAGCTGGCCTTATAGAGCATCCAGGTCGAGTTGTTGATGGGGAGGTTTGGTTTGATGGGGAATTAGTTGTGTCAAAAACACAGATCAACACACATAGACTCCTAGGAAAAAAGATTACTATGATCTTTCAGGATCCTAGATCAGCTCTTAACCCGGTGATGAGAATTGGCGAACAAATCGTAGAGATGATAATGTTTAATCTGGGGATTGACCGGTCACAAGCATATAGAATAGCCTATGAGCTTCTTCAGAGCGTGGAGATACCTGACCCTAAGAGAGTTCTAGATAGCTATCCACATGAGCTGAGTGGTGGTATGGCCCAGAGGGTAGTCATAGCAATTGCAATATCGACAAAACCCGAGTTAGTGATAGCGGATGAGCCAACGTCTGCCCTTGATGTAACTATACAGGCTCAGATCCTTAAGCTTCTTAGATCAGCAATAAAGGATCAGGGGAGATCTCTTATATTTATTACACACGATCTTAGTGTTGCTCTGGAAATATGTGATAGAACACTTATTATGTATGCTGGAAAAATAGTTGAGGAGGGGTTGACAAAAGATATATTCATAAAACCGCTACATCCATATACATCGGCCCTACTGAACTCGATACCTAAGATCGGCTCCAGATCCTCAAGACTTCCAAGCCTTCCTGGCGAGCCTCCGCAGATGACTAGCCCTCCGAAGGGATGTAGATTTCACCCCAGATGCCCAGCCAGATTTGAGCCCTGCGATAATGAAGAACCCCCGATGTTCATTACTGATAATAAAAGAAGAGTTGCATGTTTTCTATATAGGAAATAGGTGGGTATATTGCCTCTTCTTAAATTAATTAACATAGGTAAATACTTCCCTATAAGATCTGGAATATTAATGGGGGTTAAAGGATATGTTAAAGCCGTAGATGGTGTCGATCTTGAGATTAGCGAGGGAGACACTCACGCTATTGTTGGTGAAAGTGGGTCTGGAAAGACAACACTGGGCAAGGTGTCTATAAGGCTAATCGAACCGTCCTTTGGAAGAATATTGTTCATGGATAGAGACGTAACTTATGTAAAGGGTGAGGATCTAAAGCTTTTCAGAAGATCCACAGGCATAGTATTTCAAGATCCATATAAATCTCTTCATCCTAGAAAAACTATTATAGAGATTATTTCCGAGCCACTCATAATTCATGGAAACGATGCTGATGAGGCACGCAAAAAAGCTGAGGAGCTAGCAACATTATCGGGACTACCTAAAGAGCTATTGTATAAGTATCCGCACCAGCTCTCTGGAGGGCAGAGACAGAGGGTAGCTATCATAAGAGCCCTTATATATAAGCCCAAGCTTCTGGTCCTCGACGAGCCGACATCGGCGCTAGATGTATCGACCCAGGCCCAGATACTCAACCTGCTTGAAGATCTGAAGAGGGAGTTTAAGCTCTCATATATATTAATAACCCATAATCTACAAATAGTGTATCATATGGCTAATAAGGTATCTATAATGTACCTAGGGAAAGTTGTTGAGAAAGGAAGGACAGAGGAGATATTTGAGAATCCTAAACATCCATATACAATGGCTCTTCTCTCCGCTATACCAGCAGCTGATTATATATTCCCCAGTATTAAGCTGAAGAAAAAAATAACACCTATAGGTGAGCCACCAAGCCCTGCCAGTCCACCTAGGGGATGTAGATACCATACTAGATGCCCATTCGCAACAGAGATTTGTAAACAAGAGCACCCTGAGCTTCAACGTATTGAAAGCGATCACTACGTTGCATGTCATTTATGGGAATATATAGAGAAAATTTAATAGAAAGCCACTATCTCAGGAGGGCGCAGATAAAGTTATTTACTAGATATTATAAACACTCTAATCCTTACTGCCTGAGTAATTGAAATGAAGATGTTGTATTACTATCTGAAAAAGCTAATAATCTGAAAATTCATGCGGTTTATAACATTATTGGTTATGGGAGGCTTAGGGCGTATCCTATAGCTGCCTTGGTATCTATTAATCCATATCCTGAGAATACGTCAAATCCTGGCGGCCCTATATCTTTCGCTGTCTTTGTAATTGCATCGTATATCTGGTTAAAGTTTAGGGGCTGTTTTCCTGATGCTATTCTTAGTGCTTGGATTAGGGCTATTGTTGCTGATACATGGGGTGTCGCCATGCTTGTTCCTGAGAGTGTTGCATAACCCCCGTTCTTATATGTTGAATATATATTCACTCCCGGTGCTACAACATCTATCTCTGGGCCATCGCTGCTCCAGCTCGGCACATTATAGTTCTGATCCATGGCCCCTACTGCTATGACGTTGCTGTATCTAGCTGGGTAGGCAATGTTATCAGTTGATGGATCTCCATCTCCTGAGTTTCCCGCTGCAGCAACTATTATTGCTCCATTGCTATATGCCCAGTTAACGGCGTCTCTGAGTATATTGCTATCGCTGGGGCCTCCCAAGGACATGCTGAGGATCTTCGCATCATCTGATGTCCCAGCAACACCGTCTGGCCCCTTAACAGCTATTATGATGCCTTCTGCAACATCGCTATAGGTTCCTGACCCCGAGTCGCTTAGCACCTTGACAGCATATAGAGTTACATTTGGTGCAACCCCTGCATTTCCATAACTGTTTATAGTGGATGCTATGATCCCTGCTACATGTGTTCCATGCCCATTCCTATCTATACACTTATCAAGATTATACCCTGCATATGTGTTCCTACCAACTGTATTTGCACACCAAACCACTTTGCCGAAGAGCTCAGGATGCTTATAATATATACCAGTATCGAGCACAGCAACAGCAACACCTTTACCAAGAGCGCTCCAGCCATAGGAGGAGTAGTAGGTGTCCCAAGCCTTATCAGCATTTATAATCCTCACATTCCATAGAACATCGCTATAGCTTGAGAACTCCAGAGCCCTCGCCTCATAATCCGGCTCAACATATCTTACCCCGTGGAGACTCTTTATCCTATCAACAGCATCCGGAGGAATCATTATCACAGCAGCCCTTATATCCCATATAACCTTTATAATCTCAACACCCGAGACATTTCCAAGAACATTGATAACTTCACTACTATCGAAACCAACTACATATCTTAACCTAGGCTGGCTATTAGAGGAAGCCGGTGGAAGCATAACGATCGAGATGCAAAGAATAACCAATACCAAGAAACCTGCAAATCTAACATTCCCATACATATTTAACTTTAACACCATATTCACTTGCATACAAAGCTAATAAACAGCATACCTTGCTCAGCCCTTCTCACCTTTACAAAATCCCTAGAAACATATCCCTCTAAGCGATACCTAGATTTACAGTCGTAAGACTTGTCCTTTTAAGGCAGGAGAAGGTCTGAGAAATCATATAAAATAGTAGATCACAGAAATGACGTGTGTTAGAGGGGCTTTTCCATATATATGCATATTACCATGAATATCTATGAATATCTATAGCCATCTTTGCACATTGCCTTAGAGAGCTATGACAAAAAATTTTTGTGTCGGCTATCCTTTTCTAACATCTTCCTAGGATCTCTATATTTTTTCATATATATCCTATCTTCTTTTAAGATAGCTTTAACCATCTTTCACCCACACCAATCTATATGTAAGTTTTGACATATCGATCTTCCATATAGCTAGAGCATGGACTGCTTGGATCCGCCCCTTATCACCAATGAAGGCGATTCTCAGGGTTTTGCCTAACTCTAGCTTTATTAGGCTCAGCGATAACTCCGTTAAATCCTTATATAGCTCTAACCCTTTCTCAGCCCTAGAAGGAAGAGGCGTCATATAACATAGGATCAATTCTTAGATCTTGGAATTACAGCTAAAAGTTCCTACTAATTTTAGAATAGATGTTAGCTACTCGGGGTTAGCAAGATGCTCGATACTATCTAGATCAGAGTTTAGGGTATGCTTTATTAGAGGTATTAGATATTGAATCAAAATTAAATTAATTTTATATAACTATGATGAATCAATAGTTGGGGCTCAGTGTGGATTTCGGAGGAAGGGGTAGGATGAATATCGCAGACCCTTCTAGGATAGGTGTTAGAAGAGGTTATAGCTTATATCATGCTATCAAGCTCTTAGATCTTCTTGATCGTCAGGGGCCTCTTGGGAGGATGCTTATTTCGAGACTTTTGATGATTGGTGAGGGCTCTGCAAGATCTCTTGTTAAGAGCCTCAAATCTCTCGGGCTAGTTGAGGTTGACATAGTTGGAGGTGCCTATCTTACTAGTAAAGGCTATGAGGTGCTTTCGAAATGGAGATCCACGGTCTACGCCTCATCCTGTGTCGAAGAGAGGCTCGACCCCTCTCCATGGGGATTCCTATGTATAGCATGTATATCGAGGGATATAGCGCGAAATATCCTATTTAAGGGGGTTCTCGGTTTGAGGGATGAGATGGTTAGGCTTGGATGTCTAGGAGGCCTGATCATGGGTATTGCTAATGGTAGGGCATATATGCTGGATCCCTTGGGACGCCTAGATCTAGATATCTCGGAAACGCCTCTCGGTGAGAGGGTTCTATCTATATGCGGGTCTCGCGATGCTCTAGTCCTAGCAGGCTCTTCAGAAGATAGATGTCTAGCTTCGGAGAAATGTGTATGGGAGACTATAGCGTATCTGCTTAAAGAACATATTTTCAACATAGTGTTTCCTTATTAATGCTACATAGCATAGCCTAAGAGATCCTGGATGCCAATTATTCTCAAGGGAATGACGAGTAGTTATAGAAGCCTCATACCCATCCCATGAGGTGAAAAGGCTCTTGCTATTAAATATATCGATCTTGATCGATGACTTATCCCTCTTTATTCTAAAAGGGAGTTTCCCTTGTAATACCAAGCATGTTTATGAACTTTATAGCTGACGGGGTTATAGCGTGGATACCTATTATTAGTCCTTGTGCTTCTAAATAGTTGGTGGTGGTTACGGGGTTCAAGCTGAGGTTTCTAGATGCTAGGGTGTGGAGGTATGCTCTAGCTGCGGTTGCTGATCTAGTTGATATAGGTTCTGTTAGGGTTACTGGTGATGGTTTTATGATAAGGGCTATGGATCCTAGTCATGTTGCCCTTATAGAGTTCCATGTACCCTCAGCGGGCTTTGAGGTGTTCGATGTTGAGGGCGAGGCAGATATCCCCGTTAGTTTTGAGGATTTCTCCAAGATCTTGAAGAGGGCTAGTAAGAAGGATGAGCTTGCCCTCGAGTATGATGGTCAGAGGTTCTGGGTTGAGCTGATAGCGCCCCAGGGGGTTGGTAGGAGGTTCTCAATACCTATACTCAGTAGCTCAGCTGTTGAGAAGGTTCCGGAGCTCAAGATAGACTTCCCGGTTAGATCTAGGATGTATCCCCAGGCATTCTACTCAGCATATAAGGTTTTCTCGGAGGTTGGCGAGGTTATAACTTTTAGCTCAACACCCGAGGGCCTGAGGATCTCGGGATCCTCTGAGATTGCTGAGGCAGAGATAATCCTAACCCTAGAGGGTGGGGGGCTTCTTGAGCACCAACACAGCGGTGGGGATGTTGAGAAGGCCTCCTATACCATAGATTATTTTGATAAGGTTGCTAAGGCGAGCTCGATAGCTGAGGAGACATCGATAGCATTTGGCACTGACAGGCCATGCGAGGTAGCCCTTTCAATGCCAAGGGGAGCAAGGCTTGTCATCTACGTCGCGCCGAGATCAGAGTAGCCAGTCCCTTTTAAAAAGCCTCTTCGCAGGCTACTATTCAAAGGCTGAGCTAAGGCTTCCGGATGATATGGAGTTCAGGGAGTTCGCTCTACAGCCATTCGATTCACAGTCATATGTTAGGCATCTCTCATTTAGATCCCCTGAGGAGCTGAGGAGATATATATCCCAGAAGCCCCCACTCCATCTATACTACTCATCAGCCGTCTATCTACAGCCCTCGGCCCCATCAATGGATGAGAAGGGTTGGAGAGGCTCTGATCTGTTATTCGATATAGACGCAGATCAGATCCCCGGATGCTCTGTACAGAAGCTATACTACTGCCCGGGCGAGGGCGAGCTGAGGAGAAAGCCTCCTGAGAGTCAATGCCCCTCTGGCGGTGGGGTTGAGGAGATAGAGATTATAGAGCCTGGATGTATAGAGCTTGCCAAGAGAAGCCTTGCAATGCTTATAGACATCCTGGTCGAGGAGATCGGGATACAGAGATCCTCCATCGAGGCCAGCTTCTCAGGTAACAGGGGGTTCCACATACACTGCTATGTAGATGAGAACCTAAGAAGCCTTGGGAGGGAGGAGAGGAGGATCTTGGTGGAATATATAAGGGGCTCTGGATTCTCTCCAGACGAGTATTACAAGGGTGGCGAGCGTAGGAAGAGAACCCCCATCCCTCCGAGAGCCGTTGACGGGGGTATACCATCGAGGATAGCTAGAACATATCTCAGGCTTGTGGGGGTAGGCGATAAAGAGGTTGTCTCGTATCTCACAGGTATCTCTAGGAGCATCAGTAGAAAGGTTATAGACTCTCTTAGCGATATCTGGAGGAAGGATCTATATGAGGTCTATATAGATGAAAAGGTTACAATGGATATATCGAGGCTAGTGAGAATACCATACTCTATAAACGGCAAGTCAGGCCTAATAGCATATCCAATAGATATAACAAGGATTGAGGATTTCGAGCTAGGGCCCCACCTATCCCCATTCAACAACATGAAAGCCAGGATCAAAACAAAAGCTAAGATCCCCAGGATAAACTTCTACGGCATAGAATTCGAGGCAAATACCCAGGCATACTACGAGGTGGAAGCGCCTCTAGCAATCTTCCTAGCCTTAAAAGGGGTTGCCGATCTAGTTAGCATAAAAAGATAGCCCTACAAGGATACACTATAGCTGGCGAGCTTCCCAGCTGGCTATTTACAAGAATAGCTCTGATCTATACATTGTATCAATCTATATACAGATTAATTAAACCCCATACCATAACTAGTGAATGGTGCTGATGATTGCCCATTGAAGGTGATAAAAAGGCCATTATCCAGGGGTTAGACTCGATAGATTTCGAGATCCTCAGAATGCTCCAGGAGAACGCAAGGATCTCCTATAACGAATTAGCATCCAAGCTTAAGATCCCAAAGCCAACAGCCTACTATAGAGTTAAAAAGCTAGAGTCTATGGGGCTTATCAAGTCCTACGGAGCAATCCTGGATCCCGAGAAACTAGGCTTTGAATACATAACAATAACACTTGTGAGAGGGAGATATGGAAAGGGGTATCACGAGAAGATAGGAGAGATGATCGCAAACCACCCATATGTACAATCAGTATACTTCGTCTTAGGAGACATAGACTTCGTGGTAATGGCTAAATTCCCATCAAGAGAGCGCTTCATGAAGTTCCTAGAAAGCATGATAAACTCACCAGAGATTGAGAGAACATCAACGCTCGTGGTAGTTAAGGTCATAAAAGAGAGTCTAAAGCTCCACATATAATATAGGGTTAACCCTCCTAATATTATAAAGCTCCTTTAAGAGCCTTCATAGATAATCATACCTATATAACTGCTTTAACCAGGATAGGGGTTAGCACGTCTAAGACCGGGCATGGAGCTGAACTATGTACTAGGTTGGAATATAGCCTGGTTCTCTCTATCTAGGGCGAAACCCCATCTTTAAGGGCGGGTAGGATGTCAGCTAGTTTAGCGACTCTATTCTCTATATAACCCTTTAACTTCATTTAGATAGTTTTTTGTCTATAACCTTAACGAGATGATCTCTATAGCTAACTATGTGGAGAGGCTTCTTCTAAGTAAACCCATTGAATAGATCTTTGCAAGGTTTGTCAAGATCTCCTCGCTGTCTGGCTCTCCGAGAATCATGTTCATAATACCAGCCATATGATTGATCCCCATGAGTGATATGGCTAGACTTTCAGGTTCATATATGTTTACAAGCCCTTTGCTTCTATCCTTCTCTATTCTCTTAGCATATGCTCTGAGGAATGGGATATAGTATGCTTTAGCTATCTCTATATCTATGTATTCAGACTCTCTAACAATTCTATATATATTGCTATTCTTCTCTATGAACCCTAGGAAACATGCTGTACCCATTATCTCGAGCTCGATAGGATCTCTGGCTTCCGAGGTGCATAGTGTTAGATACCTTCTTAGGGTTTTACCGATAAGAGCTACGAGATCCCTTAGCAGATCCTCTTTACTCTTATAAAACTTATAGAACATGCCAACGGAGTACCCGGTTTTCTCCATAATCTCATAGATCTTTGCCTCTCTGAAGGTCTTACTCGATATGGTATTGATCGTAGCTATTAATATATTCCACTTATTCTCGGAAATATTAGCAGATCTATATATCTCATACTCCTCTACCAAGCTTACAAGATCTTTAGAGGGTTTTATCTGCATAGTAGGGGGTATCTTATCTCCTCCCAGTCCCTTCAGTATTAGATCTCCAGCAACCTCTATGTCGATCAATATATTACCTGGAACACCGAATATCTGTCGAAAGAGATATATAAATTCAGCACTTCCTATAATCGTAAGCGTGGCAACTAGGGGGTTTATCGCTTCAATGAGGATCCTATCCTCATTCAATATGTTGCTAATCATTCTAAACAGATTTGCATAGTAAAGCCTAGCCAGATCCTCTCTGATAAACTCAAACTCTCTAAACACTCTATGAAAAGCAACTAGCTTCTCATCGTTCATAAGTGTTGAGAATATGTATATGAGACCTCTGATTTTGCTGGGGAGGCCGAGCTGATGTCTAAATGAATCCTTAACTATATTCTCAATATGTTCTAATAGATATTCAGCGTAGTATTTAAGCATATCATCCTTAGATTTGAAATATGTATAGAACTGTGTAGTAGATATTCCCGCTAATCCTGAGATTTCTTTCAAAGATATATCACGGAAGCTTTTCTTAAGTGCTAATTTTGCGAAGGCTTCTATGATCTTCTGTCTATTATCTATACCATACCGAGACATTGACCAGGGCTCCCACTAATTACCTCTTCAGAATACGAAAATTTATTTCTACCAATGAGTAATTTTGAATGGTGAATCACCAGTTGAAAGGGTTGGATTTAAAGAGTATATTAGGCTTATCCTTAGACTTGGCTGAAAATGCTGCAAGGTTGGATCCTTATAAAATAGCGGTCATAGATTATTCCTGGGGGTCTAGAGAGGTATATACATATCTAGATATTGAGAAAGCATCGAGCAACATTGCCACTATATTAGAGGATCTAGGAATCAGTAGGGGGGATCGTGTATCTGTTCTCTCATATAACAACATGGAATACCTATCGATTTATATGGCTACAATTAAGAAAGGGGCTATATTAGCTCCGCTAAGTTGGAGAGCCTCTGCTAAGGAGCTTGCTTTCATGATCGATGATGTTGAGCCTAAGGTGATCTTTTATCATAAGGATTTCGAAGATCTTTTAAGGAGATCATTTGAGATGAGTCTCCACAAGCCTGCAAGGGTAGATATAGAGGAGTTAAGGGGATTACATAGAGTAGAACTGAAAAGAACATATCGAAAAGAGATCCTCTCTGAGGAGGATATAAGCATGCTCCTCTATACAGGCGGTACGACGGGGGGTCTCAAGGCTGCTATGATACCTTATAGACAGGTTCTATGGAATGGTATAAATACCGTGATCTCGTGGGGCCTAACTCCAAATGATATATCGCCTGTCTTCTTTCCCTTCTTCCATACCGGAGGTTGGCATGTAATAACGATTCCTCTATACACGGTACGTGGAACCATTGTTATAGTCAAGAAGTTCGACCCTGACGAAGCAATCGAGATTATTGATAGAGAGAGATGCACAGTAGTGATTGCAGTACCTACAATGTTCCATATGATGGCTAAATCACCTAAATTCAAGTATGCTAAGTTCAGCACTGTTAGATTCTTCAAAAGCGGTGGAGGTATGAGCCCCCTTAGCCTAGTTAAAATATATTGGGATAAAGGGGCTAGATACTTCCAAGGCTATGGGTTGACGGAAGCAGGTCCTAACCTTCTATATACACCTGAGAACACTATGAGGGAAAAGCCCATGAGTGTTGGAAAGCTAGGGCTCTTTGTCCAGCTTAGGGTGGTTAAGGATGATGGTTCGGAAGCTAAGCCAGGGGAAATAGGGGAGCTCCAGGTCAGGGGACCTATAGTCTTTTCAGGATATTGGAGAAGACCTAAGGAGACGATGGATGTTATAACTCCTGATGGGTGGGTTAGAACAGGAGATCTTTTTATTGTTGATGAAGATGGCTACTTCTATTTTATAGAGAGAAAGAAGTTTATGATAAAAACCGGAGGAGAAAATGTATATCCATCCGAAGTTGAAGAGGCAATAAGAGGGCATCCAGGGGTTGAGGAGGTGGCTGTATTTGGTGTACCAGATCCCAAGTGGGTTGAAGCTGTAGCAGCAGTTATAAAGCCCAAGCCGGGTTACCAGATTTCCCCAGATGATATAAAGGCATATCTCAGGGATAAGATAGCCAGCTATAAGATCCCCAAGTACATCTGGATCGTTGAAGAGGTGCCAAAAACAGCTATTGGGAAAATAGATTATTCTTATCTTAAAAAGAAATATTCAGAGATGATAGGTAATGCCTAGCCCGCTCTATTATGAAGACTTCCAGATTGGTACAGTTTTTGAAACACCTGGTAGAACTATTACTGAAAGCGATATAATAAATTTTGCAGGTGTAAGCGGTGATTTCTATAGTCTTCATACAGACGAGATATTCGCATCTAAAACTATGTATAGAGGTAGAATAGCCCATGGACTATTAGTCATATCTATTGCAACTGGGCTATGGATGAGGCTAGGGATATTCGAGGGTAGCTTGGTAGCCCTATATGGTATAGATAGGCTTAGATTTATAAAACCCGTTAGAATAGGTGATACGATAAAGGTACGAATGACCGTTTTAGAAAAAGTCGATAGAGGAGAATATGGTTTAATCACTATTAGGAATGAGATTCTAAACCAAGCAGGTGATTTAGTAGCCATATTCGATGCGAAGATCTTAATAGCTAAGAAACCAGAGACACAGGGGAATTAAAGTTCATCCCTAGGCATGCCATGTCTTTCTATTAAAACTCTCTTTAAAGTTTTGCCAGCGGGGCTTTTGGGGATCTCGTCAACAACCGCTATGTATTTTGGTATCTTATATCTTGCGATCTTTCCAGCAAGGAATTGTATAATCTCCTCTTTAGAGATCTTATGCATAGGCTTTAGCTTTATTATAAGCTTTGGAACCTCCCCCCATTTCTCATCGGGAACACCTATGACTGCGCAATCCTCCACAGAGGGGTGTTGCAGAACCAGTTCTTCGATTTCCCTTGGATAGATCTGCTCACCCCCACTTTTTATTATATCTTTCTTCCTATCTATTACGTAGAAGTAGCCCTCTACATCGTAGAAGCCTATATCTCCTGTATATACACATCCATTCCTCAGTATAGAAGCTGTTTCTTCATCTCTTTTCCAATATCCAGAGAATATGAGTGGGCCGCATATGACGATCTCACCATATTCATTAGGTCCTAGCTCCCTCCCATCATGACCGATAATTTTAATTACATTAAATGCAAAGGGTTTGCCAACGCTTTTCCACCTAGCCTTGATATCTTCTAAGGAAAGATCATATATCGGCATTGTTATATTGTTAGGCCCGCCCTCAGTGATTCCATAGCCCTGCGCCATTTTCACACCCTTAGACCAATATTCCTCCATGATTCTCTTGTCTATGGGTGCGCCCCCGCTGAGCATCCACTCTACATTATCGAAGCGGGTTTCTTTGAATCCATCGGCTTTCATTATCATATAATATATTGTGGGAACCGCGAATATTACCATCGGCCCCTCTGATGTTTCAACTATTTCTAAAAAGATCTTGGGATCGAATTTTTTCACCAGGTATAGAAGGCCTCCACGAACTAGAAGAGGTAATGTTAACAGATTCCATCCACCTGTGTGGAATAGAGGGAGAAGCACTATTGTTTTGTGATCCTCCTTTAGTCTCCAGGTAAGTATCTCCGATACTATGTTATAAAAGATCTGTCTATACGGTATCACAGCACCCTTGGGTACGCCAGTTGTACCGCCTGTAAAAAGGATCATAGCTGGCTCCTCAAAATCTATATTGCGTCTACCCTTGATGCTCTGGGATCTTAGTGCATCATCGTAAGAATATTCCGGGCCTAGGGGTTCCGAATCAGTAACTATTTTTATGATTTTAGAAGCTAGATCTGTTTCAACAGATCTCTCAACTAGCTCTCTAAAGATCGGCTCGTATATGACCGCCTTTGGCTCTACATCCCTTATAATCGCTTTTATTTCACCCGGTGTTAGCCTCCAATTGATAGGCACTAAAACGCTTCCTATCTTTCGAGAAGCTATAAATAATTCTATATATTCAATCCTATTCATTAGGAGAGTCGCAATTTTATCACCGGCCTTAATAGATAAATCAGAGAGGTATTTTGCGACCCTTAAGGATCTTTGAATCAGATCATTATAATTATATTTATTATTATTTTCATACTCGATAATTGCTGTTCTGGCTGAGTATAGTTCTCCTATAGTGTCAAAAATATCTATTGAATAACTTATCTTTACAGCGTTTTCAAGCACTCGATTTCCCCTCTAGCCCTCTCAATTTGAAAAGTGAATCAGCATTTATAAATCTCACGTTTTAAATGATATTATTAAGAGGCGCATTAATAATTAGCAACGCAATATTAATTTATAAGCTTGAATAGTGACTCACTATTTGGAGACATTTATGGTAGGTATTGTTTCCTATGGACTTTATCTTCCTGATCATGTAGTAACGAGTCATGATATATCAAAGATAAGTGGGATCCCTGTGGAAATTATTGAGGAGAAACAAGGTTGGAGGGTAAAGAGAATTAGTAGTCCGCATGAAATGCCTTCTGAGATGGCTATAAAAGCTGTATATAATGCGCTTGACTCTTCAAGAGCTGCCGGTATCAGTCCTAAGGATATAGATGCGATCATCTATATAGGAAGTGAATTTAAGGACTATGGAGTTTGGATGATGTCTACACGGATTCAGGAGGCTTTGGGTCTTACTGATGTATTTGCATTTGATATAGTTGCTATGTGTGCAGGATATCCGGTGGGTCTCGCTATAGCTAAGAGAATAAGTGATCTTGCTGGTAACATAGTCTTAGTTGCATCCTCTAAGGAGTCTTATCTTGTTAACTATAGAGATCCTAATACAAGCTGGGTCTATGATTTCGCAGATGGTGCATCAGCTATTATAGTATCTAGAAGATATAATAGAAATGTAGTTCTCGAAAGCTCGTTCATAACTGATGGAAGGTTCTGGGGGGCTCTAGTAGTTAGATCCCTTGGAGCTGCAATATTTAGAGACAGCAAAAACCTAGAGACCTTAAAGAGACCTTTCTTCGAAAGCTTAATGGATAGAGATATTCTGAGAAAAGATCTTACTTTGACCAGTAAGAAAAACTTTGTGAAAGTTATAAAGGAGGCTGTTGAAAGAAGTGGGTATAGCGTGAGAGACATAGATCTACTAATCCTTAATCATATGAAGAGAAGCTTCCACAATGAGCTGATCAAAGAGCTAGGCCTAGATCCTAGTAAAGCACCTTACCTAGAGGATTATGGGCATACACAGAGCAGCGATATGATAATAGGTCTTGATCTAGGTATTAAAAAAGGGCTTATTAAAGAGGGATCTATAATAGTACTAGCGTCTGGAGGCACAGGATTCATATGGGGTGCAACGGTGGTGAGGTGGGGCTAATGCCCTATGTAGTATCTGGAGATGCAAGGATCTATTATGAGGTAAAGGGCGAAGGACCTCCCTTAGTACTTGTGGAAGGTCTTGGATATGCTATGTGGATGTGGATTATGCAATTAGAAGATCTATCGAGAGAGTTGAAGCTGATAGTCTTTGATAACAGAGGCGTGGGAAGGTCAGACAAACCTCCATACCCATATACTATGGATCTATTCGCAGAGGATCTCAAGATGGTGCTTGATGCAAACAATATAGAGAGAGCCCATATACTGGGGGTATCGATGGGAGGGATGATAGCCCAGCAATTCGCTATTAAATACCCCTCCAGGGTTAAATCTCTCATACTCGTAGCAACCCACCATGGAGGAGACATAGATCCGCCGCCTATGGAGACTATACAAGCTATGTTCGGACCTCCACCCAGCGGTATCAAGGATGAGCGGGAGCTATATAGATATAAGATGAAATATGCTTTCTCGAGGAAGTGGTATGACGAGAATCAAGATATTTTAAACCTTCTTATAGAGCACAGGATCTCAATACCCCAGCCTCCAGAGGCATATCTGAACCAAGCTAGTGCAGTATTTAATTTCAACCTATCTAACGAGGTCTCCAAGATCACCGTACCTACCCTAATCGTACATGGAGATGAAGATATGGTTGTTCCAGTTGGTAATGCATATAAACTCCATAAAAAGATAGCCAGCTCAACACTTCTCATATTTAGAGGGGCTGGGCATCTAGTAAATATAGAGAGAGCATCAGAATTCAATAGAGCAGTAAAGATCTTCATAGATTTGGTGGAGACGGGAGAATATAGGGCTATAAGAGATCCTATAATCATTGATCGTGAGATCAATTCTTTAAGAATCCTTTTGTCAGGAGGTGTATAGAATGAAAAATAGCGTAAAGAAACATATGTATAAGATATGGGAAAAAGAGAGATATATGAGAATAGCCATATATATGTCCCTAGCGTTGCTGTTCATATCAATAGCGAATCCATCGTTCGTGGCTGTTATCAATGCTCAAGGACCTAAACAGACTATAAAAATAGCATTCTTTCAGCCGAGAACAGCGCCTGCTCTGAACTTCTATGGAACCTGGGCTATACAAGGTTTCCATCTAGGGCTTGAATATGCCACGGGAGATAGAAAGCCTGAGAACCTTGCTCTCCTCATGGATCTCAAAGAAGCTAGCTACAACCTACCAGATGGTAGAAAGATAATAGTCAAAGTATTTGATACAAGAGGAAGCCCCGATGTAGCTGTAGCCAAAGCGAGGGAGGCGATAGAGGAGTGGAAAGCCGATATACTTGCTGGTGAGAGCTTTAGCAGTGTAGCTGTTGCTCTGGCATCAATAGCTAAGCAATATGGTAAACTCTACTTTGTAGTACCTGCTGCCGCGGCCTCTATAACGCAAGACCCAATCTTCAATAAATACGTCTTCAGAGTCGCGAGAAATGTTGAGCAGGACGCGCTTGCGATGGTTTACTATATGGTCGAGATCCAGGGGTATAGAAAATTTGCATTTCTAGCGGCAGACTATGAATTCGGCTGGTCATTTATGGAATCTATACAGGCAGCCCTATCTAGATACACAGGCACCAGGATCGTGGCTCTTGAATGGGCGCCTCTAACTACTACAGATTTCAAGCCATATCTACTAAGGATAAACGCTTCAAAGCCTGATGTGATCGGAATTATATGGGCTGGCGATTTCAGCCTTATAATAAGGGATATGGCAGCCCTGAACATCCTGGGCAGGATACCTCTTGCAAGCATAATGATCGACCTATATACTACTAATTATATAAACTTCTGTATACCTGGGATGCAGGGTTCTCTGGAAAACTTAACCGTAGTAACCTATGACGCGTATAGAGCGAGTCCAAGCCCTCTCTATAATATCCTCGAGAGGATGATGAAAGAGGAAAACATATATCCATATGACTTCCTCAGAGGGCATCAGTGTAAAGCGCTGGATAAGCTATCATCAGCCAGAGTACCAGATCTATGGCATCCACCGGCATTTGCCACAGCTCAGTTTATAGTAGAGGCTATCAAAGCTGTCCCAGATCTGAATACTGATAGAATGATAGCGTTTCTTGAAGGACTTACACTTGAAACCCCTATGGGGACTACAACCATAAGGCCTGAGGATCACCAGGCTCTGAGACCATATTACATAGTTAAGATGGTGGTTGATAGCGATCCAGGCTCCGATACTTATGGGCTAGTGATAGGCCGATATATTGAGACGATACCGATTCAAAAGATAATCCCGAGGATCCTTACAACATATAAGCCATACCCAAAGAATCTATCCATAAGCATAAGAGCTCCAATAGCTGGCACAGCACCTTTCACAGCAACCATCTCAGCCCTCATAGAAGGGGGTACTCCACCATATATCTGCGAATGGATCATAGGTAGGGCAACCCTTAATGGCACCAGCATTTCATATACATTCATAGAGCCTGGTATATACAATATAACTCTTAGATGCAGAGACTCCATAGGCCTAAAGGCGGAAGCCAACTCCCAGATAGCTATAGTAGGGCCAGGCGCGATTCAAACACCTACAATGACACAGCCTATAACAATTACCATAAGTACTGTAACCCCGGCCGGAGGTCTAGACACCACATTAATAACAGCTATAGCTATAGCATCTATAGCCATAGTAGTTGCAGCGATCTCCATAGCGATTCTCATGAGGAGGAAACTTAGATGAACGAGATATTGAGAACCGAAAACATCACTAAGAAATTCGGAGGCTTAATAGCTGTAAATAATGTTACTATATCGATT
Organism: Sulfolobales archaeon; assembly: GCA_038897115.1. Lineage (NCBI taxonomy): Archaea > Thermoproteati > Thermoproteota > Thermoprotei > Sulfolobales > Sulfolobales archaeon. The sequence goes on from JAWAXC010000013.1 coordinate 24,483, forward strand.
AAGAGGGGATCGATAACAGCGATAATAGGGCCGAATGGGGCTGGAAAAACAACCTTCCTTAACCTTATAAGCGGTGTTATTTACCCCGATACAGGTAGAATCTATTTCGAGGGGATCGATATCACGAGGAAACCTCCTTATGAGAGGGCTAAGCTAGGGATATCGAGATCTTTTCAAAGTAACAGCGTGTTGCAAAGCCTAACTGTTTTTGATAATATGAGGGCAAGCATCATTGGCGTTAAAAACTCCATGAGATTTTGGGATCTGATAAACATATTACAGAGAAAGAGCGACGGTGAGCTCTATAGGGAAATCCACGAGATCATAGATAATATGGGGCTTAAAGGAAGGGAGTGGTTGTTAGCCCAACATTTAACCCAAGCCGAGCAGAGGGTACTCGATATAGCTATGGCCATTGCCGCGAAACCCAAACTATTGCTACTCGATGAACCCACATCTGGCCTTGCTGCCGAGGATGTACCCCGTATAATTAAGCTGATTAAAAGCCTTAAAGAAGCAACCTCTAACCTAACTATTATCTTGGTTGAGCATAAGCTCGAGGTTGTTAAAAGCCTAGCCGATAGGGTTATAGTTATGCATGAGGGTAGGATACTTGCCGATGGCTCATACAATGATGTGGTTAGCAATGGAGAGGTTATAGAAGCCTATCTAGGTGCCAGCGATGCTTAGGGTAAGGGATCTAAGGGTATACATAGGTTCTCTGTACATATTACAAGGAATACACATTGATCTTAATAAAGGGGAAATACTTTTCCTCATAGGCAGGAACGGAGCTGGAAAAACAACACTTCTTAAAACAATAATGGGCTTTATAAAGCCCTCTTCAGGAACGATAGAGCTTGATGGTATAGATATAACTGGAGAGCCTCCATATGTGAGGGCTAGGCTCGGTATCAGGTATGTTCCTGATACCAGAAGGCTTTTTACAAGCCTAAGTGTTGAAGAGAATCTCATGACATCTCTACTGGGACTTGGCCTTTCAAAGGAAAAAGCTATGGATAGGATCGAGTATGTGTACAGTTTATTTCCAGATCTGAAGAGGCTAAGAAAGCTCAGAGCCTCCCAGCTGAGTGGTGGTCAACAGCAGATGTTAAATCTAGGTAGGGCTATTGCCTCTCCCAATATAAAGATCTTATTGGTTGATGAGCCCATAGAAGGCTTAAGCCCTCTCTATGCCTCCAAGATATCCGATGTGCTCTCCAAACTATCGGAGGAAGGTATATCAATGATTATAGTTGAGACACGGCCTATGCTTATGAAGAGAATGAGTGGGAGATATGCTATAATTAATGGAGGTAGGATCGTTTCTGAAGGCTCTACAGAGGATCTTCACAGGGATCAGATATTAATTAACACATATCTAAACCTATCAGCTAACTCGGGTGTCTAGGATCTCCTTAGAACTGCTCTTATCAGCCCTTATAGATGGTATAGCCCTTGGATTCATATTTCTAATGCTATCCCTCGGCCTCTCTATAATCTTCGGGCTTATGAGGATCGTCAATTTCGCACATGGAAGCCTATTCACTCTAGGAGCCTACATAGGCTATGAAGTAGCATCGAGGACCAGTAACATGGCCTACGGCTTACTAGCATCCCTTACTTCGATAGGGCTGATAGGGCTCGCTATAGAGAGGTTCTTGCTAAAGATTAGGAGAGAACCCCTAGTTCAGGTGATAATAACGGTAGGGCTTATGATTCTTCTAGATAGGTTGGCGTGGCTGAGATGGGGAGATATAACCTATATATGGTCTCCCCAATGGTTGGAAGGAACTATATATATAGGCCCGATCATAATATACAGATATAGGCTATTTCTAATACTATTTGGTGCATTTCTTTCTATGGCTATGTATTATCTATTTACTAGAACCAAGTATGGTTTATTTGTAAGGGCAGGGATAGATGATAGAGAGATGATACAGGCTTTCGGGGTTAACATTGAGAGGATATTCACAATCACATTTGCAATAGGCTCTATGCTAGCAGGAACGGCAGGATTCCTGTTAGTCCCTTGGCAGGGTGTCTATCCATTAATAGGCACTAACTACCTTCTATACGCATTCGCTATAATAGTGATCGGTGGTATTGGAAGTATAGAGGGAACGATCTTCTCATCAATACTGGTTGGGATAGTTCAGCAGTTATGTGCCTATTATGCTCCCTACCTAAGCGAGGTCTCTATATTCGCTGTTATGCTTTCTATACTGCTTGTGAGGCCTAGGGGTATTCTAGGTAAGGTGGTTATATGAGGTATCCTGGATCTCTTTTACTCTTCATCGTCTTGTTGCTACTTCCAGTCATCTTGGAGGGGATCGGTGTTGCTAGGCTTATACCTATTTTAACCTATGCATATATAATGTCGATCTATGCTCTATCGTTCTCGCTACTTCTAGGATATTTAGGACTTCTGAACTTCGGACATGCAATTTTCTTCGGTCTAGGAGCCTATGTCACTACTTATCAGCTAATATGGCTGGGAATCCCCTATTTCCCGGCTATCATAGTCTCCGCATCCATAGGATCTCTAGTAGGTGTTGCTATAGCCTTTATAGCTAAAAAAGCCTTTAGAGGCGTCCCATTTGCATTTATCACACTGACACTACTCCTCATAGTATATTTCCTCTATAGAAGGAGGGAGCTTAGAGCTATAAGCGGTTCTGAGCAGGGGTTAATTATACAGATCCCGGAGGTTTTTACATCAACCCTGATCCCTATTATATCGATCTTAGCGTTCTCTATAATGCTGATAAATACTTTTATCCTCGGATCAGCTGGTCGTCTCCGTTTAGGAGATCTACATAGGTTTTCACCTAGAAGAGGGAGGGTTTTTCTACAGAGCTCGGTATTACTGGTATGTTTAATATGCATAATATATGCCCTAGCACTTGTCTCCATCATAACATCTATAGCTTCTAGGCCAGGGCCCTTCAGGATTTCTATAAACATATATATTGCAGCTCTGACGATCCTATATCTATCATATATATTATTAAAAGAATTATCATATACTCCACTTACTCTAGCCTGGATAGCTGTGAGAGATAACGAGGTAAGAGCCGAGACTATGGGCTATAACTCATTTGCGATGAAGACAATAGCTTTATCTATATCTGGGGCGTTAGGGGCGATTTCTGGAAGTCTATACATACTATATTCACAGGGTGTAAACCCAGATACAACTTTTAGCCCTCTAATCTCTGTGTATGGGCTTATATATAGCATAATAGGCGGGTTATACACTATGGAAGGCCCAATAATAGGGGCTATCCTAGTTACTATTGTTGAAAGATATCTCTCAGACTATCTAGGAGGCTGGAACATGGTTGTCACAGGTATTCTATTTATAGTAATTATGATGCTCTTACCGATGGGCATAACACCCTATTTACAGGCAGCCTGGAACAAGATCTATATAACGATGCGCCTCCTTACTAAGATAGGTATTGCAAAGGCTATTGAGAAGAACGAAAAGGATTCGACATAATTGCTTCCATCTAAATAGCTCGGGCCCTCTCTTTATCCTTCGGAATGGGCTTTTAGTTAATAACAGTAATATCTAATTTTAGCTCGATAGCGGATCATATAGCCGCGTGGAAGAGTACATATATACTCTAGATCGAAAAGATCAGACTAGATACCGTCATCCTCGCCGCTTATGGGAGCAGGTAAGTTCTGGGCTATGCCACGGGCTCTCTGTCTGGTTCAGCCCTGTGCCCGGTCTTGAGGATTACACTATCCCACTATAAGCGGGACTATCTATATTGAGACTACAAAAATATATACGAGTGTATATCTACCCCTGGAAGTTGTATGATGACGATGAGAGCTAGAACCCTTACTACTACCTAATCGCTTAGTGAGGGTGATTACATCAAAGCCTAGTGAGCTTAATGTAATCCCCGCCTTAGAAGAAGAGGCTTTCAGCTATAATGGCTATATATTTTTCTATATAATGTCTTCTATTAGAATTGTAGTTAAATCTCTTTGATAACATCTTCAGGGGCTATTATCTCGACACCCTTTTCACGTGCCCTTAAGATGATCTCGTCGGGGTTTCTATCATCTATATACGGTGTTATAATGAATATCTTCGCAGGTTTCCTACCCATAACCATTTCATAGAGCTCGGCTTTTCTCTTAACATATATATAGTCACCCCTTCTAACGCTCGAGGTTATCTCAACAAGGATCAGGGTATCATTCCTTATTAGCACATCCATATCTATAGTTGATGGATGACCATAGACGTATCCATCCTTATCCATATATATCCATCTCTCAACCTTATAGCCAGTCTCTTTCAAGATAGATGCAACACCCTCTCTAAAGGCTTCCTCATTAAGGATACCCCACCTAGCTCCTAGAGCGTCAAGCCTTATCTGGACAAACCTCCTTAGTTCTTCTAGATCTTTCTTAGTTGCCATAGCCTCTAGATCTTTTTTCGTTGCCATGATCTTCTGTAACTCTTCTAGATCTTTCTTTGTAGCCATAGCCTTTTGCAATTCCTCCAAATCCTTCTTTGTCACCATTATTTTCTGCAGTTCTTCCAGATCTTTCTTTGTAGCCATATCCTTCATAGATCTTCTAATAATACGTATCGACCTAAGTATGGATGCCCAGGGAGCTACCCTGATCAGGGCCTCTTGTAGCACTTCCGGCTTACTCGTTAAGATCTCCAATAATAATCTGGGCTCCTCTTCTAAAACCTCTCTAAGAGCCTTTCTCACCATCTCCTTAAGCTCCATATACTCCATCTAAGCTCTAATACCTATAGCTGCTTGTAAAAATATATAATCCATATCCATGGCATCTTTAACCTTAGCCTGCCTCGAAGAGCTTGAAGTTCCCTTAGAATAATGAGTTTAAGGGCTACACTCAATACTCTCACACAATAAGGCTCTGTGTCTAGTCAAAATATTTTATAGCTGAAAGCCCCGCCCTTTAGGGCGGGGATGGCGATATGCTTATAAGCTTTGCTCCACAATCCTTATGGGCCTCGGCGGGCCAACCCCTATCTGCTATAAAACCCTATCTCTATGCCCGCAGGGGCCGAGCGTGATATCTTGATCAGAGCTGTGATGCTGAGACTACTGCCAGATGAGGAGGCTGAGGAGAGGCTGAGGAAACTATGTGATATCTCCTCGAAGCTCTGGAACGAGATTAACTATGCTAGGAGGAGGCAGTTCTTCAAAGAAAAGAAAGTAGATCTTAAGCAAACATATAAGGAGTTCTATGAGAGGTATAAGAAGTTAATCGGGTCTGCAACAACACAGCAGATCTTGAATAAAAATAATGAGGCTTGGAGATCGTTCTTCTCGTCTCTGAAGGCTAAGAAGGAGAGAAGGCTACCACCATTCATAAAGAAAGTTAATCCGCCTGGATATAGGAAGAGGGGTGGGAGGAGAACACTATGGACAGTCCTCAGAAATGATCAATATAACATTGATGGCGAGTACATAGTTATCAATGGCTTGGGAGCCATAGGATCTATAAGGGTCAAGTACTCAGGCAGAATACATATTTCTGGGAGGCAGGGTAGGGCTGAGATACACTATGACCATGATGATAAGAAATGGTATATGTATGTATCATATGAGGTTGATAAAAAGGTGATCAGAAATAGTAGCTTTAGGATCCCTCTCAAGCCTCTTGGAGATAAAGAGGCTGGCATAGATATAGGTGTTAACAATTTATTGGCTGTATATGTTGATGATGGATCTGCATTGCTTGTCAATGGGAGGCCTTTGAAGGCTATTAGCTTCTACTGGAGGGATAAGATATCAGAGTATCAAAGCACATTGAATAGATATGGTTTTAAAACATCTAAGAGGCTTAGGAGGATGTATAAGAAGTGGAGGAGGCAGATAAAGAGCTATATTGACTGGGCTGTGAGGAACACGTTGGAATGGCTATATAGTGAAGGTGTTAAGAGGATATATGTTGGTCATCCGAAATACGCTGCACAGGAGCCTGGTATGGGTTCTAAGGTTAACTTTGAGATTGTCCATATATGGAGCTATGGATATCTACTGAGAAGATTGAGAGATGTTGCAGAGGAATATGGTATAGAGGTTGAGCATGTTGATGAGGAAAACACATCCAGAACATGCCCAATATGCAGAACTATAGAGAGTCATGAGAGAATATCGAGAGGGCTGTTCAAATGCTATAAGCATAGCATCGTATTCAATGCAGATCTTGTGGGGGCATTCAATATCTTGGCTAAAAAGAAGGCCATAACCCCGAGCCCCACACTATGCGGGGTAGGGGTAACACGCCTAAGACCGGGCGAGAGGCTAAACCAGGCGAGAGCCTGGAATGTAGCCCAAACCTCCCCGCTCTAGAGGGAACCCTCGCCCTTTAGGGCGGGGAGGAGGTCAGATTAGAGATCGTTGATGAATAATTAGCGATCCGTTCATCAATATCGAAGGCTGGTTGTTATATTTATTATGAGTGGTGCGATAGAATATCATTCTATATTCCTATGAAGATCTATTTAGTCGATATAGAATATTCTATGATGGGTTATCAGCTACTAATTATTATTCAAGCCAAACACTATCTCTATACGATGTTGATGCGCTTATAAAGATCAGCACCCCTGGGCATAGAGTCGAGTATTTTAATGTATGAGGCGGATCAACAGTCCTTAATAGTAATTTATAGATAAGAACCGAGAGCTTTCACGATGGTTTAGAGAGATAGGGAGTTATGTGGATTATCTAGAATTCCGAGCCTTAGACGTGGTTTAGGATTGTTCTTACCTCATATTCAAGGCTCCTCCTATCTATTAATATTGTATATGGTTTTGGAGATGGTGGTAATGATCTCTTATGCTCTGTGGCTAAATATCTCTTGATTATAGAGGCTACTATATGTGGATCTATTCCAAGGGTTTTAGAGGCCTCAGCTAGTTTATATCCTTTGTCGAATACTAGGTAGAAGACCTGGTCTATGATCTCATAGTCAGCTGGGAGCTCATCGCGCGCCCTATGCCCAGGATATAGCTGGGGTGATGAGGGCTTCGCATATATCCTCTCTGGCAGGCCCAGCCTCCTCCCCAGCTCCCTAACCTGTGTCTTGTAGAGATGGGATATTAATAGGAAGTCGGAGGCTCCGTCCCCATATTTTGTGTAGTATCCTAGGAGTATCTCGCTCTTATCAGATGTGCCTGCTACTAAGAGGTTGCCTAGGTTTGCATGTAGATATAGCAGTGTCATCCTAACCCTCGCCCTTAGATTTGCCAGGGCTATTCTGGTTGAGGGGTTCTCCTGAACATCGGCGGATCTCTTATACTCCTCAACAATCCCATCTATATTTATGATCTTATATTTAATACCTAGCCTCTCTGCAAGCCATATAGCGTCTTCAACATCCTGCTTTGGTGTGAAGCTCGTGGGCATTATAAGCCCTAACACCCTTTCAGATCCTAGAGCCCTCACTAGGAGGGATAGAGTTACAGAGCTATCCACACCCCCGCTAAGGCCAACCACAACCCCGGAGGCTCCAGATCTCTCTACATAGCTCTTAACAAAGCCTATTATCTCATCCACAACCCCTTCCCAGTCTAGGTCGAGGAGATGCTTTAGAATATCCATATGCCCCACCGATCTAAATGGCTTCTCAATAACTTATATTATATGGTGCTAGCAAATCCATAAATATTACAGCCGAGGAGACCGCTCTTCTAGGTTGAGAAGGAGATCATGTGTAAATCTTCCAAGCACTTACCAAATGCATTGGAGGTTTTTCCA
>JAWAXC010000014.1:0-26532 GCA_038897115.1 Sulfolobales archaeon
ACTGTAAACATCTTCCTCCCTATAAGAGGGTGGTTCACATTAACCCCTGTATCTAGTATAGCAATTACAACACCATCACCTGTTATGTTGAATTCCCTCCAGACAGCTATGGCGCCTGTTCTGAAAAGACCCCAGTTGACTAAGGAGGGGATCTCCATAGAAATCTGCAGCTTCCTATAATCAAAGATCACGAATTTGTCTAAGGAGAGCTTTTTAAAGACTATGTTGGGTGCTATTTTATATATTGTGTTAAGTGATACTAAAGTGGGAAGGATGCTAAGATCTATTTTAGCATAGATATAAGGTATATTATCGTAGATCTTAATAATGTTATTGCTCCCAATCACGCTGGATATTAGAATCTTTGAAGCCACGCTATTCTCATTAAGAATGATTATAGCATCTATACTACCTAGCTCCTTTAATTTACTAGACACTAGAGGATCTAGCTTGGGATCCTTTAGAGCGCTCCATATACTCTCAAGATACGCTATAGGGGATACCATAATAGCTATGCATAGAACAGCTAATAGCACGATGCTTTTAAGAATCCCCTGGAAAGATGAGGTAATCATCATTACCGCTCACTTCTAAACATTATAGCCTCTTAGAAAATATATTAGAATGTCAAGCACATGCGGCGATGAGGCAAGATAGCGAATCCTCTATTAATAGCTGGTAATGAAGAAAAGACATATGCAGTGTTAAAATTTCTTCAAGCCTTATAGCTGAATATATAATTTCAGAGCTGGGGGCTCGTTTATATCGTTAAAGTATAGATGCAGCATAGAATAGGATGGAAATATAGGGTAGGTGAAAGACTTAAAAAGGATTCTCGTCTGCCAGGGTTAGAGATACCCCATAAGATCTTTATTTTCCTATGTTTCTAATTTTTACATCTAACTATATTATATCCTGAAGCCTTCCTAAGCCTATTCATTATAGCAAGCCCAATACCTTTTTCATCAATACCAATTGCTATGCAAAGATCTGCTGATGTTTTATCAACACTTCTAAGTCCTTTATATAGGTTTCTCGCTATCTCATATGGGTTTCGTGTTGAGCCTAGAGAGATGAACTCAAGCTTATATATAGATGCTATATATCTATACTCCTCATAACCTACTATACATGGTTTTAGCATTTTGCTTAGGAAATCCTCAATTATATTCCTTATACATATATCTATGTTCTCCCCATTCTCGATCAGTATTAGTTTTTTATCTGGAGCATAGTGCCTATACCTCATCCCAGGAGCTAGAGCCTTTTCAGCCTCTCCTAGCCCTCTTGCAAAACTAGGTATTAAAATCTTTTTCCCAATGATCCTTTCCAGGGCTTCGGGATCTATAGGGCCTGGTCTTAGAAGTGTGGGAGGGTCTTTTGTGAGATCAAGTATCGTTGATTCTACACCGAAGAAGGTCTCACCTCCATCTATGATCAAATCTACAGAATCTCCTAGATCTTCTATGACATGCTCAGCTATGGTTGGGCTTGGTTTTCCAGATTTATTAGCGCTCGGAGCCGCAATAGGTTTTCCAAATTCCTCGATCAAAGCGAGAGCTACGGGATGTGCAGGCATTCTGACTGCGATAAATGGTAAGCCAGCCGTGGTTATATCTGGTACTGATTCTTTCTTTTTTAATATAGCTGTAAAAGGGCCGGGCCATAAGATCCTGAGGATCTTAATGATATCTTCACTAAGATCGTTGGTAACATCAAATAACATGTTAAAAGAACTTATGTGAACTATTAATGGATTATCAGGAGGTCTCCCTTTTATTTCAAAAACCTTTTTAACAGCATTTGGATTCATAGCATCAGCTCCAAGCCCATAAACAGTCTCTGTGGGGAAAGCAACTACACCACCCCTTCTCAGCACTTTTGCGGCATCTCTAAGGATCTCTCTATCAGGGTTTAGAGGATCGACCTTAGCTACTTTAGGCATAATATTTCTCCTAAATAAAAATATCAAATAACTAGAATATGTGGCTATCACTAGACATAGTTTTTTCACATTTGTGATCAGCGATGTCTTCCTAAGATATCCCATGGTTTCTCAGCGTAGATCGTATAGGCCTCTCTGAAAACTCTGATTCCAACCTCCTTGCCCTAAAGAGTGAGGATTTCAGCTATAAAAATCAGCTATAATATAGAACTTTTTATAGCATATACTAATTTTAGATGCCTATACCATGCGTGGGGCAAGGATTCTCTCTGCACTCATGAGAGGCCTTCCATCTATCTCTATTGGTAGCTTCGCTGGTGGGAACTTCATATACAGGGGTATTCTCTCGGATAGTCTCTCCTCATATGTCGGGACAAGGGGGTTCTGATAGAACACACCTATATAGATCTTTTCTCCCCATGCTGCTAACTCCCATGCCCTCTTAGCCTTCTCCTCAGCCTCCCCAGGGCTTCTTACAACAGGATCCCAGCCAGGGAGGGATTCTAGCTTGACTATTCTCTGTGCATGTACCTCTTTAGTATATACATCATTATATGTCGGGCATGGCTGTGCCACATCCACTAGGGCAAGGCCCTTATGCTGTATAGCTTTCTTAAGTATCTCTTTTAGATGGGGAACGTCATATGCATATCCTCTCGCTACAAATGTGAATCCAGATGCAAGTGCAAGCCTAATGGGGTTAACTGGATCCTGTATGTTGGCCCTTGGCAATGCCTTTGTTTTAATCCCTCTTGGAAGTGTTGGGGATGCCTGTCCTTTGGTTAATCCATAGACCTGGTTGTTATGGATTACTATAACCATATCTGGGTTTCTTCTTCCAATGGATACAAAGTGGCCTACGCCTATGCCCAGCTGGTCGCCATCACCGCCAAATACTAGTACCTCGAGCTCTGGATTTGCAAGCTTTATTCCAAGGGCGAAGGCTACCGCCCTGCCATGGAGCGTATGAACACCGTTCGCATTGATATAATGGGGTATCTTACCAGAGCACCCTATACCACCGACTATAACTACTTTGGAGGGATCTAGCTTTAACTCTCCAAGAGCCATTATAGCGGCGTTGAGTATCCCATAGTCACCACATCCAGGGCACCAATCTGGATTTACATTTGATTTGAAGAGCTGCTGAACCTGGGCCATAATATACACCCACTTTATACCATATAAACATCGTTACAGAGCTAAAAAGCTAGTGAAAATAGAGGGTGTTATGATGTGGATATAAAGGCAGCAAATAATATAATAGAAATTGGTGGCAAGCGCCGGGGTGCCCGAGCGGCCTAAGGGGGTGGGCTCGAGACCTCCGGCATAGATGTAGGCAGGAGACCCACTGGGGCTCCCACCCCGCGCGGGTTCGAATCCCGCCCCCGGCGTCTAAATCTCTAACTAGAATCTTTATCTTCTTTATAATTTTATAATCAGAAGCCTGCTCTATAGGGTATAGAGAAGACTTGCAAACATATTCCTATAACCCTTTTAACTTATTAGATAATTGGGGCTATAAGGACTGGAAAGTATAGATCCTATCCTGAAGATAGATCTAAGATCTATTTTTCATTATGACGAGTATGTCTTAAAATCTATTGAGAGGGCATTAGGAGGAGATATACTGGACATTCTACGTTCCCTAACAAAGCCTCCAAATAGACTATATCTTAGGGTTAATCTGTTGAAAACATCTAGAGAGGATGTTATTGAATCAATAGAGAGGGATGGGTATAAAGCGTATGAGGATGAGGATTTAGAAGAGGCAATATATATTCCAGTTGAAGGCCCTTATAGGCTAGAGCCTAGAGGGAAAGTCGTTATAGCTGATAAGAGGGCTTCTGAATCGGTTATGATGGGCTCCAACCTATATTCTCCAGGTGTTATATCATGTAGTGGTATAAGAGAAGGTGATGAGGTATCTATAGTATCTGAAAACGGGGTATTAGTAGCTATAGGCAAGGCTAGGATTAGTTGTGAGGATGCGATAAGAGCGAGAAGTGGGATTTTTGTTGAGGTTGAGAAGAGTTTATATAAGGCTGCTCCTATTAGGGAACTCAATGCCTGGCGTCAGGGGCTTATATATCCTCAGTCGCTTCCATCGATGGTTGCTTCTAGAATGTTGTTTCCAGAGAGTGGTGATGTGGTCATTGATATGTGTGCTGCTCCTGGGGGTAAGGCTGGACATATATTTGAGCTATCTAGAGGAAAGGCTATGGTATATGCTATAGATCATTCGGCTAGGAGGATCGAGGAGATGGTGGAAAATTTTAAGAGACTTGGATACGAAGATAAGATCAAGGTTTATAGGCTTGACTCTCGATATTTGAGTAAGGATCTCGGTGTAATGGCTGATAAAGTAATCATAGATCCACCATGTACAGCTACAGGGGTTAAGCCAAAGCTGTGGCATAGGATCTCATATAGAGATCTAGATAGCCTCGTTAGATATCAGCTACAGTTTTTAGGGGAGGCTCAGAAGATCCTTAGGGAAAGAGGTATTCTTGTATATTCTACATGTTCCATAGCTTATGATGAGAATGAAAGGTTAATAGGCGAACTCATAGAAAATAAGGGCTTTGAGGTGGTTGAACCCCCATATTGGGTTAAGAGAAGAGCGTTTATAACTGATTACGGAGCAATAAGATTCGATCCTAGATCTGGATATCCAGGCTTCTTCATAGCTTCTCTAAGGAAGAAGGGTGTTTAGCGAATAAGGATATTATAGAAGATGTTATCTGCTTTCTAAGGTATTTAGGTCTATAGATTCATAAAGAATATTGGGGATAAGGATATGACAGAGATGATCAGGGAGGTCAGGGTAACCGCTTTCAAGAGGAAAGGGATACATAGCCATATAAGGGGTTTGGGCCTGGATAAAGATGGGAAGCCAAAACCTGTTGGAGACGGGTTAGTGGGGCAGTTAGAGGCTAGGGAGGCTGCAGGTATTATAGTGCAGATGATTAGAGAGGGTAAGATGGCCGGTAGAGGAGTTCTATTTGTAGGGCCTCCAGGAACTGGGAAGACTGCTATAGCTATTGCAATAGCTAGGGAGCTGGGTGAGGATACACCTTTTGTTGCTATGGACGCCTCGGAGATCTATTCATCGGAGATCAAGAAGACCGAGGTGCTTATGCAAGCACTTAGAAAGGCGATAGGGGTTAGGATAAGGGAGTTTAGACTTGTATATGAGGGCTATGTGAAGGAGATTAAATATAGGGTTCCCAAGTCACCCTATGCTCCATATATGATGGTTCCTCGAGAGGCAACTATAACGCTGGCAACGAAAGATGATCAGATGACATTAAATGTTGGGCAGGAGATAGCATCACAACTCAGGGAGATGGGGATTAGAAAGGGGGATGTGATATATATAGATGCCCAAACAGGAGCCGTACATCTAGTTGGGAGGGCAGAGGTTGAGGGTGTGAGGGCATATGATGTAGATGTTGTTAAGAAGGTTGAAATACCGAAGGGACCTGTTAAGAAGGAAAAGGAGATTGTTAGGACATTCACCCTCTACGATCTAGATATTAGCCTTGCTCTTAGAAAAGCATCGTTCTTCTCATTATTTGGCTTTGTGAGTGAGCGGGAGATAGATCCTGAGCTGAGGAGGCAGGTTGATGAGAGCGTTAAGAAGATGATAGAGGAGGGAAAGGCGGAGCTTATCCCAGGGGTATTGTTTATAGATGATGTACATATGTTAGATATAGAGTCCTTTAGCTTTCTATCAAGGGCTATGGAGAGCGAATTCGCCCCAATAATAATCATGGCTACGAATAGGGGGATTACGAAGATAAGGGGTACAGATGTTGAGTCTCCACATGGGATACCGCTAGATCTCCTAGATAGGCTTTTAATAATACCAACAAGACCATATACAGCGGATGAGATAAGACAGATACTTAGAATAAGGATGTTGGAGGAAGAAATAGAGTTAAAGGAGGATGCTTTGGAGGAGCTAGTAAAGATAGGTACTGAGACAAGCCTGAGACATGCTGTACAGCTCTTAGAGCCTTCAAGAATAATTGCGGAGAGAAAAGGGAGGAAAGAGGTTACGAAAGAAGATGTGAGAGAAGCTGTCAGGCTATTCATGGATGTGAAGCAAAGCGTGGCTCATGTGAAGAAGTACGAAGAGATCTTCCTCAAATAGGGATTAGGTATTAAAGGAAAACCCACCTTATTTGAGTTTAAAAGGGCTAGTGTCTCATGAAGAGTCGTTCGTATGCGTTATCTATATCATGGAATCTAATTACTCTAGCAGGATCTGGGTGTTTCTCCACAACCAACGATCTTCCTGGCTGAAGCTTTATAGAGAACTGGCCATCTATTATTGCGTAGGCTTCCGGTGAATCTTCTGCAACCCCTATTCTGATTTTAGAATTGGCATCAACAACAATAGGTCTTAACCATGTCTGTACAGGGGCTAGAGGTGTTATTACAAATCCTTTTAAATTATGATCTAATATGGGGCCGCCTGCAGCCATCGAATATGCTGTAGAGCCTATTGGGGTTGCTACTATAACGCCATCGCCTTCCATGAAATATAGTGGTTTATCGTCTTTGTAGATCTTTAGCCTAATAACTTTAGATCTGCCCATACCAGTAGATACTACTGCCACCTCGTTTAGGGCTGGGGGATATCTAGCCTCGCCTTCTCTCACAGCAAGCCTCATATACTCAATAACCCTGTATCTACCTTTTGTTAGATCTTCAATGCGTTCTGAGATCTCTATAGGGGTTACATCTAACAGATACCCCCTCCTACCCATTCTAATAGCCATTATAGGTATCCTTGGATCTCCAAGCATATGTAGAACTCTAAGCAATGTTCCATCCCCGCCGATTACTGCTATTACATCTACTTCTGGGGCTTCTAGTCTGAAGGCTCCTATGCTATATCTCTTCATTAGATCTATTATATCTCTATTCTCAGGATCTCCATCCTCTATGAGAGCTCTCTCGATATACACGTTTAGATTTCTTTTAAAGCATTCTTCAGCAACCTTTAATGCTACTTCTGCCGCTAATCTAGAAAATCGCTTAAAATAGATCCCTATTCTCACAGATCTTACCTCTCCAAATCAATATATTTATTTGGAAGAATATCTTTAGCAATAAAGGATCTTATTACAACTGAAAGCCTCGCCCTAAAGAAGGAGGATGGCGAAATGCTTACAAGCTTTGATGCTGGTACTATAGCTAGATGATGATGCGGTTAAGCATGGCAACTAGGCCTCCGGATGATTATAGATGTGGGCTAACAATCGTATCCCCAAGTCCCCGAGAGGGGATAGGGGTAATAGGCTGGAGGTCCGGCCTAGGGCTAAACTATGCGAGAGATCAGGGTGATCTACTATAGAATTGAAAGGGGGAGGAGGTCAGAATAGATGCTCCTATTGGTCCTAGACGGCTGATGGCTTTATACGAAAATTATAGTTTAATCTGAGTTTTGGCTTCAACATTAAAAGTAGTAACTAATATGAGATACAAAGTAGTAGGAGCCTACCCGTTATAATGTTTTGTTATGCTAAAAACAAGATAGTCATTATAGCTAGGAAGTCTGGTGTATTTTTATTATTGTGTATAATGGCTATTATTTAAAAACGGAGTATCTACATTATCATTTGGTAGATAGTATAGGGGTGTAGGTAAACGTCATCATCCAAAAGCATTCTAGCTAAGAAAGAAGCTATGAAGAATATGAGCACTAGATCTTCAATAGCGAGGCTTATAGAGTTCTATGATTCTGTCGCACAGCTCTACGATCAGTTTTTTACCGAGATTTCTCCCTTCTATAAGGAGCACTATCTATCGCTTAAAAAGATTGTTGATTGGGTTTTAAGGTATGTTCCTAGAGGATCTTTAGTCGTGGATCTAGGATGTGGAACTGGTTTTTGGAGTAGCTATTTGAGGAGTAAAGGCTATGTAGCTATAGGATTAGACATATCCCCTAGATCTGTTTATGTGCTTAAATCTAGAGAACTTGATGGGCTTGTATCTGATGCTAGATTAGCTCCTTTTAGAAGAGATGCTTTTGAACTAGCTATCTCTCTAGGCTCTGTTATTAATCATATCGAGGAGCTAGAGATGTTTTTCAAGAGCGTTAATAGGATCCTTAAAAGAGGAGGTTACTTTGTTTTTGACTTTGATAATGCCAGTAGCCTTGATAATCTCTATGAAACACTTATATATAATAACTCTTCTAGGGGATATCTCTCATCCCTTATAAGTGGTTTTAGTAAGGGCTATAAGTTTTATTGGGATCTAGGTGGATATTATATAAAGGTGTATTCGCTCTGGGAGGTTATTAGAGCTTCTAAGATGAGCGGTTTTAAGGTAATCACTATAAAGCCTATACATACATTCACAGCTTTTATACCATCAAGGATTTCTGAGAAAGGGGGTAGGCTGGTAACTAGGATATTTAATGCGCTTCATAAGCTCGAATCACTAGGATCTATACTCCCATTTTCATATATATTATCTGTCTCAACAGCTGTTATCTTGAAGAAGATCTGAGGTTATTTAGGCAGCTGTCGATGTTGGTTTCAACAGTTGGCGAACTTATATACCCCTCATAGAAAGTTTAAGAGGTGCTGCTATTGTCAACAGAGCCGAGGGCGGGGATCCTGGGTTGGGGTGCTTATATACCTATGTATAGATTAAAGACTTCTGAGATCGCCAGGATCTGGGGCTATGATGAGGCTGTAGTAAAGTCCCTCTGGGTTGAGGAGAAAGCGGTTGGGGCTATAGATGAGGATACAATCACTATTGGCTGGGAGGCGTCGAGATATGCTATAGCTAGAGCTGGTATCGATCCTAGGGATATAGGGGCGGTCTTCGTTGGCACAGAGTCTAAGCCATATGCTGTGAAACCTAGCGCGACTATAATAGCTGAGGCGCTCGGCATACCCCCTAGTAAGATGTCCTCGGATTTGGAGTTTGCATGTAGAGCTGCCTCGGAAGCTATGAGGATAAGTGTGGGGCTTGTTGCAAGTAATATGGTTAAGGCTACGTTAGTAATTGGGGCAGATACCGCTCAAGCTTCTCCAGGGGATCTGCTTGAGTTTAGTGCAAGCAGTGGTGGAGCGGCCTTTGTAATAGGCTCTCTCAAAGAGGCTGTAGCGATTATCGAAGCCAGCTATAGCTATGTTACAGATACTCCTGACTTTTGGAGGAGAGAAGGCTCTCCATATCCAGAGCATGGGGAGAGCTTCACCGGCGAGCCAGCGTATTTTAGCCATATAATCAATGCTGTCAAGGGGCTTCTTGAGAAGACAGGGTTGAGCATATCTGACTTTGACTATGCCGTGTTTCACCAACCAAATGGCAAGTTTCCACTGCAGGTTGGGCAGAAGCTGGGCTTTCCAAAGGAGAAAATATTACCTGGCATGGTAACCCCCTATATAGGTAATACATATAACGGATCTGCTCTCTTAGGGCTTGCCAGGATCTTAGATATAGCTAAGCCCGGCTCTAGAATCTTACTCGCGCCATTTGGAAGCGGTGCTGGTGCTGATGCATTCTCGATAGTGGTTCAGGATCGTATTGAGGAGAGAAGGGATCTAGCTCCTAAGCTAGATGATCTGATTAATAGAAAGCTATATGTGCAATATGGGGAATATGTTAAGCATAGAAAGAAGATAATTAGGCTGTGAGGTTATATCAAATGAACAGACGTGTATATATAGGTGCGGCTGGTGCTATAGAGATCGATAGGCATTTTGATAAGGGTTATAAAGCACTTGCACTGGAAAGTGTTAAGAGGATGGAAAGGCGATTCGGCGTGGTAGAGCCGGAGGCGCTTGTTATATCATCTATGTCGCCTGAGTCCATGGGAGAACAGCTAGGGCTTGCCGGTGTTCTGGCGGATTATCTTGGTTTGAGAAGGCTGAAGGTGTTTAGAGTCGAGATGGGTGAGGCAAGCGGTCTCGCAGCTATAATGACTTCTTATTCGCTAATAGCCTCTGGCCTTGTTGATAGAGTACTTGTTATAGGTGTTGAGAAGGTAGCGGAGCTAGCTACAAGTCATATAGCGAGGATCTATTCTATGATAGGTGATTCAGAATATATGGGGTTATACGGTATATCCCCTGCGTCTGAGGCTTCTATAATTGCGAAGCTCTATATGGCTAGATATGGATATAGCTATGAGGAGCTTTTTAGATGGCCTGTTACTATGCATAGAAATGCTATTAAGAATCCACATGCACAGCTAAAATTCACAATAAAAGCAGAGTCATATAAGGACTCGCCAGTTATATCAGAACCTCTTAGGCTTCTAGATGCATATCCCTTCGGAGATGGAGCTTCAGCGATATATATGAGTAGTAGGCCTGGAGATGTTGCTGTAGAGATTTCTGGGATAGGATCTTCTAACGATGCTCATGACGCAGCTTCGAGAGAGGATCCGCTCTTCTTTTCTTCAGTAAATGAGAGCTTTGGAGAGGCCCTAAGAATGGCGGGGATAGATAGAGATTTGATCAGATATCTAGAAATCCATGATAGCTATACGCCGTACTCATATATAATCCTTGAATCTATGGGTTTTGCTGAGAGGGGCGAGGCTCCGAAAAGATTCTCGCCTGAGGCTTCATCCATAGATAGGGTGTATGTTAATCTAAGTGGTGGTTTAAAGGCTAGGGGGCATCCGTGGGGGGCTACAGGTGTTTACCAGGTATGCGAACTCTTCCAGATCTTAGCAGGTATATGGGATCCTGTTGGTGTTGATATAGGTAATGGTTATGCTGCTGCACAGAATATGAATGGTGCTGGTGCGCAGAGCTATATAGCTATTCTTAGGAGGGTGAGGTAGATGGCTATTAGAGATTCTCCCCCTAGGATTTGGAGGCTAAGGGATGTCCTCTATAGAATTAAATATGCTAAGTGCAGATCCTGTGGCTATGCTTTCTACCCACCAAGGATATCATGTATTAAGTGCTCTTCAAAGGATATCGATATCATGGTGTCTAGGGGTCTTGGCACCCTTATTGAATATACAATCTTATATCAGGTATCATCTAGGTTTCAAGATAATGCGCCATTGATAATAGGTTTGGTCAGGCTTGATGAGGGTTTTAACATGTATGGACAGATAGTCGATATAGATCCAAAGGATCTGAGGAGAGGTATAAGGGTTGAGGCTGTGCTTAGAAGGCTGAGGATCGATGGTTCCTCAGGATTGATCACATATGGGTTGAAGTTTAGGCCGGTTATAGGTGTTCATCTTGGAAGGGGTTCCTGAGAGAGATAAGATCCAGGAGATCTTAGATAAGCTACGTAGAGGAGAGGTCAGATTCAGCGAGATAGATAACATAGCTGGGAACAAGAACCTAGGCGTCGTTATAAGAAGATTATATCTCGAGGAGATAAGGGGTGTTTCTCTCTCATCTATAGGTTCGACAATAATAGATTTTGAGGAGGTTGTTGGAAGAAATATCGAGAATCCTATAGGCGCTGTTCAAGTCCCCCTAGGTGTTACAGGGCCTCTAAAGATAGTTGGTGAGCATGTGCAGGGTGAATTCTACATACCCCTAGCAACTACAGAGGGTGCTTTGGTTGCAAGCATCTCTAGGGGGGCTAAGGCTATTACATTAAGTGGTGGGGCTTTTGCAACTGTATATAGAGATGGTATGACGAGGGCCCCGCTATTTAAAGTCTCGAGTGTTAAGAAAGCTATTGAGCTTGTCAAATGGGTTCAAGATAATATAGAGGATATAAGAAAGGTTGCGGAGAGTACTACTAGATATGGAAGGCTTGTATCTATAGAGCCATATATAGCTGGTAATAATGTGTGGCTTAGGTTTAAATTCACAACAGGTGATGCAATGGGTATGAATATGGTTACCATAGCTGTTGATAAGGCTGTCAAATATATAGAGGAGAAGTTCGGGGATGCTGAGCTGGTTGCTCTGAGCGGTAATATGTGTGTTGATAAGAAGCCGGCCTATATAAACTCAATACTTGGTAGGGGTAAAAGTGTTATTGCTGAAGCGGTTATTAAGAAGGATGTGGTTAGCGGTGTTTTGAAAACCTCAGTTGATGATATGGTTGATGTGAATAATAGGAAAAACCTGCTTGGAACAGCTATGGCTGGGGGTATAGGGTTGAATGCCCATGTGGCAAACGTGATTGCAGCTATATTTATTGCGACTGGTCAGGATGTTGCACAGGTTGTTGAGAGTAGTATAGCATATACCTGGATGGAGGAAACATCTGACGGCGATCTATATGTGTCTGTCACACTTCCTAGCCTAGAGGTTGGCACTGTTGGTGGAGGCACATGGCTTCCCACTCAGAGGGAGGCTCTCGCATTGTTAGGGGTATATGGTCCTGGAGATCCTCCTGGGATTAATTCTATTAAATTCGCAGAGATCGTGGCTTCAGCAGCTCTAGCTGGTGAGATAAACCTGATCGCTGCCCTAGCCTCGGATCAGCTTGCGAGGGCACATGAAAAGCTTGGTAGGAAGAGGCGGTGAGCATTGTCTCTAGGTAACCAGACCTCCTCGTATGAGGGTTGGATGCCCTTTCTAGCTTCTGGTAAGCTTGTTAGCGACTATACCCCGATTAGGATTTACCAGGAGATTGCTAGGGAGAAGGGGAAGGATCCAAGTTCTGTGGTGATATCGTCTCAAGACCTTGGGTTTCTAAGGGATCTTGTTACAAATAGTTCTAGCAGGGATGTCCAGGCAATTATCTCTATTCTCGCTTCATCGATAAAGACTAGGATAGATCCTGAGGTTGCTAGGGAGACGTATAGGAGATATCTGGGTGCTGATATTGGTGAGGAATCCGCGGTCTCAATGATCTCAGAGCTTGTTGCTAAGTGGTGTATCGAGGCTGCTGATACAATGGGTATTATAAGGATTAAAGGATATCTTAGATCTTAGAGAGGGCTTCCTCTATATCCTCTATTATATCCTCTATATTTTCTAGACCAACAGAGATTCTCACTAGACTATCGCTTATACCAAGCATCTCCCTCTCCTCCTTCGAGTAGTGCCTATGGCTCATCGTGGCTGGATGGCTTACCAGGGTTTCTGGTCCTCCGAAGGTTCCCGCTGGCTTTGCTATCTTCAGCTCTCTCATGAACTTGAGTGTTGCCTCCATATCCGCTTTGATCTCTATGCTAACGATTCCGCCGAAGCCTTTAAGGATTTTCTTTGCTATGCTATAGCTTGGATGGCTCTCAAGCCCTGGATAATAGATTCTAGAGATCTTTTTGTTTCCTTCTAGCGCTTTTGCTAGTTCTTCGGCGTTTTTGTTGTGGTGCTGCATTCTTATATGTAGTGTTTTGAGGCCTCTTATTACTAGAAATGCTGTGAATGGATCCATTATAGTTCCTAGATCCGATCTTTTATCCCTTATTTCCTCCATTAGCTCTGGTTCTCCAGCAGCTATTCCTCCTATAATATCGTTATGTCCTCCCAGGTATTTTGATGCACTGTGAACAACTATATGTGCTCCTGCTTCTGATGGTCTTAGATTTATTGGTGTTGGTATTGTGTTGTCAACGACTAGTATAGACCCTATTTCTCTGCAGAGTTTTCCTAGCTCATATATATCTATTACTTTTAATAGTGGGTTTGAAACAGATTCTATAAAAACTAGATCTGGTTTCCATCTCTCAACCTCGCTTATAACCTCTTCTGGTGATGCCTCTATGAGTTTAAAGCCTATTTTCTCTGATAGTTCTCTTGCAAGTACTATTGTTCTTGCAAATATGTCTCTTTGGATAACCATTTTAGATCCTGGTTTTAAAAGGGTGAGGAAAATAGTTGATATGGCTGACATGCCTGAGGAGAATGCCACAGCTGATGGGTATCCCTCTATCTCTGCGATCTTCTCCTCCAATGCTGTTACTGTCGGGTTTGACTCTCTCGAGTATAGGTAGATCCTTGCTAATGATGGTGTTACAAAACCGGCTGAGAGGTATATCGGTACTTCTAGGGGCTTCTCTGGAACCAATATGTCCTCTCCTGAGTGGATTAGCTTTGTGCCCATGCCCCTCTCCCTCGTCAAACCCCCACCCCCGGCTTTTCTATATCTATGCTTTCAGCGAATATAAATATGATTATGATTGGTACTGGTTATTTCTCCCAACCGCTATTACCATTAGATCTCCTATGTTCACCCCTGTATAGCCTGTGTAGATGCTTCTCCCCAGCTTGCTAAGTGCTGTGTAGCTGTCGTTTTCCTCGAGATGCTTCTCTATATCTATTCCAATGGATTCTGCGTCTCTGCATACCAGCCAATCCCCTATCCCACCGGCTGCTGGGCTTATACCATCTATCCCATCGCTTCCTAGTGAGGCTATTATGCATCCTGGGCATTCGATGAGTTTTGTTGATGCTGAGAGGGCTAGCTCCTGGTTTCTCCCCCCTATCCCAGATCCTCTAACCTCTACTGTTGTCTCTCCTGATGCTAGTATCATTGCCGGTGGTTTTAGAGGTTCTCCTAGGGTTGCTATTGTTCTCGCTATTCCTGCGAATACCTTACCCACCTCCCTCGCCTCTCCCTCTATGGCGTTGCTCAATATTGCTGTGTTATAGCCTTTTTCAATCGATTTTCTCTTCATTTCTTTTAAGCTGTCTATGCTAGATGCTATAACTATATTTACTATCTCTTCTAGATCTTTATCACCGGGTTTTGGTGTTTCCTCAAGCTCTCCTCTACATCCTTTCTCGATTGTTTTCCATATGTTTTCTGGGATTTTATGGCTTGCTAGTCTTTTTCTCAGGATTTTCTGTGCATCACAGTATGTCGATCTATCTGGGGCTGTTGGGCCTGAGGCTATTATGTCTATGGGGTCTCCTATTACATCGCTCATTATAAGTGTTATTATCTCTGCTCCTCTAGATCTGAGGAGTTTTCCGAGCCTTCCTCCTTTGACTTTGGATATATGTTTTCTCACAATATTTATTTCCTCGATTGTTGCTCCAGATCTCAGTAGTGCTTTGGTTAGCTCTGCCACCTCCTCTATCTCTATCTCTTCTATGGGTATTTCGAATAGTGATGATCCTCCCCCTGATATGAGTAGTATTACTATGTCTCCTCTCCCCGCTGATTCTAGTATCTCTAGAAGTCTCTCTGAGGATTTAATAGTCTCTCTCCCTGGTATTGGGTGTTCTCCCACTAGGATCTCGATTCCTCGTGGTATCTCCTCTGCTATGCTATATCCTTTGGGTATGATTATGGCTCCTCCATATATTCTATCCCCTATGGCCTTTGTTAGGGCTTTCAGCATTTTGGCGGATGCTTTTCCAAAACCCGCTACATAGATCCTACCTCCTGCCTCGATCCTATTGTTAGATATATATATCGAGTTTCCCTCAACCCTAACTATCTTGGGTAGAGAGATCTCGGGGTCTATGGCTTTTAACCCCTCCTCTAAAACCTCGATCACATCCCTATGGATCTTGCTCCTCGAAAGCTCCTCAAGGTTTTTTATATACATATAAGTCTGCTCCTCCAGGGTTAGGATAGGTTTTAAAACAAATATTTAGGGATAAATATTTGAAAATACTGGCTACCCCCCTCAAAACCTCAGGATCCTCGGGGAAACAGTTATAAGCCCCAGAAACCACTAGATATAATGGGCTCTCCCCTCCCCGCGATACCCGGCGGCGGCTCGGGTTGACGGGGATGTAACATCCCTGGATGAGACACCGGCCTCCAATCGCGGGGACATATTAATGCTTATAAATGGGGGTCCGAAGCCCCGGGGAGCTAACCCCGAGAGGCTCGGATCCGACAGAGGCACCCCCAACCCGCACAACACCCCATGCCAGGATCCCCCGCGGCCACGCCTTGCGGCCGCGACTCCGCTTGATCCTGGCGGACCCGACCGCTATCGGGGTGGGACTAAGCCATGGGAGTCGTACGCCCCAGAAAGGGGCGTGGCGGACGGCTGCGTAACACGTGGCTAACCTACCCTCGGGACGGGGATAGTCCCGGGAAACTGGGACTAATCCCCGATAGGCGGGGAGGCCTGGAACGGTTCCCCGCCCAAAGGCCCACACCAAGATGTTGGTGTGGGCGCCCGAGGATGGGGCTGCGGCCCATCATGGTAGTTGGCGGGGTAACGGCCCGCCAAGCCGATAACGGGTAGGGGCCGTGAGAGCGGGAGCCCCCAGATGGGCCCTGAGACAAGGGCCCAGGCCCTATGGGGCGCACCAGGCGCGAAACCTCCGCAATGCGGGAAACCGTGACGGGGTCACCCCGAGTGCCCCGAAGAGGGGCTTTTCCCCGCTGTAAGAAGGCGGGGGAATAAGCGGGGGGCAAGTCTGGTGTCAGCCGCCGCGGTAATACCAGCCCCGCGAGACCGGGCAACCCACCCGGCGCGGATGGTCGGGACGATTATTGGGCCTAAAGCGGCCGTAGCCGGCCCGGTAAGTCCCCGCTGAAATCCTCGGGCTCAACCCGAGGGCGGGCGGGGATACTGCCGGGCTAGAGGGCGGGAGAGGCCGGGGGTAGTCCCGGGGTAGGGGCGAAATCCGATAATCCCGGGAGGACCACCAGTGGCGAAGGCGCCCGGCTGGAACGCGCCTGACGGTGAGGGCCGAAAGCCGGGGGAGCGAACCGGATTAGATACCCGGGTAGGCAGCATCGCGGGTAATTGCGATGCTGCCCCGGAGAGTCCCGGCTGTAAACGATGCGGGCTAGGTGTTGGGCGGACTTAGAGTCCGCCCAGTGCCGCAGGGAAGCCGTTAAGCCCGCCGCCTGGGGAGTACGGCCGCAAACCTGGTTAGGGCTTGGAGCCCTACTGGGGCGGAAGGCTGAAAGGCGGTGGGCCGTGCCGGAGATTCATGTTTATAGCTTTGGGTGGTTTCCATGGTTGTTGATTCGAGGGACATGTGGTGGTTGTTCGGTGTGATAGCTGGTGATGGGCATGTTGGCAAGTATTTTGTTGAGATTAGTGATATGTATAGGGAAAATTTAGAGGTTGTCGCTAGAGTTATTCAGGAGCTAGGCTATAAAGCTGTAATAACTAGGGACAAGAGAGAAAATAGGTATAGGCTTTGGGTAAATAGCAAGGCATTTGCAGACTTTATAAGAGGGGCTGGGACACCGATACCTCGTGTGGAGTTCGATAGGGTTGCATTTATTCAAGGTCTATATGATGCTGAGGGCCATGTAGAGTATTGGAAACCACGAAAGATCATTAGAATAAATTTTGTAAATAGAGATGAGGAAATAGTAAGGCTTGTTATAAGAACCCTCAAAAATATAGGTGTAGAGAAGCCATATATAAGATATTCTATGCGATGTTATAGGGTGCAAATTTATAGGAAAGCTGATGTATTAATATATATCAAAAACATCGGGTTTAGATATCCGACCAAGCAGCGTAGATTGCTATCTTTTTCCTCCTAAGGTCTTTGTTCAGCATTATTCCTTATCTAGCTTTTTACCAAGAAAGTAAGCGGCACGGCCCCCGCCCAGCATACTTAAAGGAATTGGCGGGGGAGCACCACAAGGGGTGGAGCCTGCGGCTTAATTGGAGTCAACGCCGGGAATCTCACCGGGGGCGACAGCAGGATGATGGCCAGGCTGACGACCTTGCCTGACGCGCTGAGAGGAGGTGCATGGCCGTCGCCAGCTCGTGCCGTGAGGTGTCCGGTTAATGGAGAGAGGAGGCGGTGCTTTTAAGCCGCCTCCTCTTCCAGCCGAGAGTCCGGCAACGAGCGAGACCCCCGCCCCCAGTTGCTACCACCCCCTCCGGGGGGTGGGCACACTGGGGGGACTGCCGCCGTTTAAGGCGGAGGAAGGAGGGGGCCACGGCAGGTCAGCATAGGGATCCGTCTCATGTGGGACGATCCCGCTGAAGCCCCGAAACCCCCGGGCTGCACGCGGGCTACAATGGCGGGGACAGCGGGTTCCGACCCCGAAAGGGGGAGGTAATCCCTTAAACCCCGCCGTGGTTGGGATCGAGGGCTGAAACTCGCCCTCGTGAACGCGGAATCCCTAGTAACCGCGCGTCAACATCGCGCGGTGAATACGTCCCTGCTCCTTGCACACACCGCCCGTCGCTTCACCCGAGCGGGGGCTGGGTGAGGCCTGCTCTCGCCGGGTTATCCCGGTGAGGGTGGGTCGAACCCAGCCTCTGCGAGGGGGGAGAAGTCGTAACAAGGTAGCCGTACCGGAAGGTGCGGCTGGATCACCTCCCTTCGGGGATCCTGGTGTGGGGCGTGTAAAGGGTTGGGGGTGCCTCTTTTATGAGGCCCTCCTGGGCTGATTCGTGAGAGGCTTGTTCCCAAGCCTCTATGAGCGCTGGCAGCCCACAACACATACCAGGCCGGCTCCTCCCTGGGGGCCATGGCAGGACGCCGCGCGGTGGATGACTCGGCTCGGGCGCCGAAGAAGGGCGCGGCAAGCGGCGAAATGCCCGGGGGAGGCGCAGGCAGCCGTCGAACCCGGGATCCCCGAATGGGAATTCCCGCCACGGGTAAACCCGTGGCGTCTGGGGCCTGGTAACCCCAGGCCCTGGACGGGAACCCCCCGAACGGAAACATCTTAGTAGGGGGAGGAAGAGAAATCAATCGAGATCCCCTGAGTAGGGGCGACCGAAAGGGGGACAGCCCAAACCAAACCCGCCGGCGACGAGCCGGTGGGGATGTGGGGTTACTGGGTCTGCGGCTGGGGGCTTGACCCCCAGCGGGCCGACACCAGGTAGCCGAAGTGGGCTGGAAAGCCCCGCCGTAGAGGGTGATAGACTGGGGCGACGCGGTAGGAATTATCGCCGCGTCCCCCAGGTCAAACCCCGTAGGCGAAACCTGGTGGGCCCGCGCCGCAGACCAGAGTACCACGGCTTGGTTTTGCCGTGGGAAGTTGGGGGGCTCCGACCTCCAAGGCTAAATACGTCCCGAGACCGATAGCGAACTAAGTACCGTGAGGGAAAGTTGAAAAGCACCCTGGGAGAGGGGGTGAAAAGAGCCTGAAACCGCGCGGCTACTCATGGCACGGCCCGAAAGGGGTGAGCCCCTCCGAAGGAAACCCGGGCGACCGGGGAGTACGAGGAGGGGGGACCGGGGTCGTGCCTTCCGTCTTGAAACACGGGCCGGGGAGTTCACGGCTGTGGCGAGGCTAAGGGGGTCAGCCCCGAAGCCGTAGGGAAACCGACATGCCCGCAGCGGGGTTAATCCCCGCGAGGGGCGGGGTCTGCAAGGGCCTGGAGTCACAGCCGTGAGACCAGAAACCGGGCGATCTAGGCGGGGGCAGGGTGAAGCCGGGGGAAACCCCGGTGGAGGCCCGAAGGGGTGTTGACGTGCAATTCACTCCCATGACCCCCGTCTAGGGGCAAAAGACCAATCTAGCCCGGTGATAGCTGGTTCCCGCCGAAGTGCGTCCCAGCGCAGCCCCGCCGGAGGCTGGTCACGGGGTAGAGCGACGGATTGGAGCGGTATGGAGGGAAACCTCCAGCCGCTCCAGTCCAACTCCGAACCCGTGGCCGCCGTAGATGGCGGGAGTGGGGCTTCCCGGGGTAAGCCTGGGAGCCGAGAGGGGAAAAACCCAGACCGGGGTTAAGGCCCCCAAGTGCCGGCTAAGTGCCAATCGAAGGGCGTCCCGGGCCTTAGACAGCGGGGAGGTGGGCCTAACAGCAGCCATCCTCTAAAGGCGGGTATCCCACCTAAAGTCACTTAAGTGGGAGCCCGTCGGAGATGGAGTGCGTAACAGCTCACCCGCCGAGGCCCGGGGCCCCGAAGATTGGTCGGGGCTTAAGCCGGCCGCCGAGACCCCGGGGCTCCCTCCCTGTGGGAGGGAGATCCGGTAGGCGGGCGCCGTGGTGGGGCAGAAGCCGGGTCGTGAGATCCGGTGGACCCGCCACGGTTGCGGATCCCGGCGGTAGTAACAGCAAAGAGGGGTGAGAATCCCCTCCGCCGGAAGGGCCAGGGTTCCTCGGCAACGATCATCAGCCGAGGGTTAGCCGGTCCTAAGGCCGCCCGTAACTCGGTGCGGCCGAAAGGGAAAGGGGTTAATATTCCCCTGCCGCGGGGGTAGGTGCGGCAACGCAGGCCCCAGCCCCGACGCCTCGGGGTAGGCCGACCGGGGCAGCCGCCCCGGCTAACCGCTGAAGGCCGTGGAGTGCCGTAACGGCGAGAAACGGCCGAAGGCGGGAATGGGCCCCCGTATGGGGGCTTCGGCTGAGCCCTGGGGCCCATGAAAAGGGGCTGGGGAACGATCCCCCGCGACCGTACCGAGAACCGACACAGGTGCCCCTGGGTGAGGAGCCCAAGGCGGGTGGGGGCTAACCCGGGCTAGGAGGGAAGGGCAGAGATGTATACTGCCCTCCCTCCCCCGTAAGGGAACTCGGCAAATTGGCCCCGTAACTTCGGGAGAGGGCGCGGCGGAAGGTTTTTATTTTCCCATAGATTATGAAGATTATATGGAGAGGGAGCGCATTGATCGTCTAATGGGTTTTATGTGAAGGGAGAAGCAGGGAAGTTATCATGACTCTTTGTAAAGATTACTCGATCAAGATTTTCTCCCTTTTCCTCCTAACTGATCTTTCTTCAAAATCCGCCGCGCTCCCCGAGAAGGGGTGCCTGCGGCCCTGGGCCTAGCCTGGGGCCGCAGGTCGCAGTGACCAGGGGGTCCTGACTGTTTAATAAAAACATAGCTCCCCGCAAGCCCGAAAGGGTTTGCACGGGGGGTGAATCCTGGCCACTGGCGGTTCGTGAAACCGGGGTCCAACCCGGCGAAGCGCCGCTGAAGGCCGGGGGTAAACCCCGCTAACCTGCATCTATGCTCCTCTCACGTTTCTATCCTTTTTCCTGGCATCTCTTCTTCTTTCTAGGGCAGGTGGCGGGGGCCCAACTCTGACCCTCTTAACGGGGGACCCTCACTCATAGTTAGGCGATATGGGTCCCCGGGGGAGAGGTAGCCAAATGCCTTGCCGGGTATGGCGGGCTGGCAGAATTCTTAAGTATTATTTGCCAGCCCGCCCTCGAGAGTTCCGGCGCGCATGAATGGATCAACGAGGGCCCCACTGTCCCAGCCCGGGACCCCGTGAAGCCCACGGAGCCAGTGCACAGGCTGGCATCCCCCCGTAGGGAGAGAAGACCTTGTGGAGCTTTACCGCAGCCTGGCGTTGGCCTCTGGGCCTTGGTGCGTAGCGTAGGCGGGAGGCTATGTGGCGCTCCTCTCGGGGGGCGCCGAGCCGCCAATGAAACACCGCCCACCAGGGCCTGGGGGCCTAACCCCGGGGAACCGGGGGACAGCGTCAGGTGGGCGGTTCGGCTGGGGCGGCACGCCCGCGAAAAGATAACACGGGCGCCCAAAGGTCAGCTCAGGCGGGTCAGAACTCCGCCGTAGAGTGCAAGGGCAAAAGCTGGCCTGACCAGGCCCTTGAACACAAGGGGCCTGGCCGGGAAACCGCGGCCTAGCGAACGCTCGTGCCCCCCTCGGAGGGGGCCGGGCATGACAGAAAAGTTACCCCAAGGATAACAGGGTCGTCGCGGGCGAGAGTTCATATCGACCCCGCGGTTTGCTACATCGATGTCGGCTCTTCCCATCCTGGGGGTGCACAAGCCCCCAAGGGTGGGGCTGCCCGCCCATTAAAGGGGAACGTGAGCTGGGTTTAGACCGTCGTGAGACAGAGGGTTGTGTCGGGCCGCTTATTAGGATTAGAACATGTGTATATCTCGGTGTAGGATGTTTGTCTTATCTAGATTATCTCGCAGGATTGGTTGCAGGAGATGGTAACATCACATGGAATAGACATAGAGTCAGGATATATGATCGCTGTAGAAGATTCCTAGAGGACGTGTGTGGGTTGTGCAAGAGCAAACTAAAAGCAGAGAGCTGTACCATATATTGGGATAGAGGAGCTTGGTGTCTATCGATATACGATGAAGAACTAGTTAAAAGGCTCAGCGAAAAGCTTAGAAAACCTGATAATGATATTGAATGGCTTAAAGGATTTGTGGATGCTGAAGGAAGCGTGTATATATGGGTTAGAAAAAAGAACAGAGCATATTACCAGGTATCGATAACAAATACAAACGAAGAGTATATAAATCTAGCATCAGCAACACTAGATAGAATAGGGATTAAATATAGAATAGTGATAGTGGAGGATAGATGGAAGCCCCGAAGAAGAATACTCATAAACAGGCTCAGAGACCTATATCTATTCTTTAAAATAATCGGATTTCGAAACCAGTGTAAAAATAAATGTTTATCATGCTTATAATAGCAATAAACGGCCCGACACACCCTCCTCAAAAGGTCGGACTCTACCCACGGGGGGTGCGGGCCGCCTGAGGGGAAGGTGACCCAAGTACGAAAGGAACGGGTCGCCGCGGCCTCTAGTCTACCGGTTGTCCGGCAGGGCATATGCCGGGCAGCCACGCCGTAGGGGATAACCGCTGAAAGCATCTAAGCGGGAAGCCCTCCCCGAAAAGAGGCGGCCGCTCCGCCCGTGAGGGCGGACGAGGGCTCCCGTAGAAGACGGGGTTGATGGGGCGGGGGTGTATGCCCCGAGGGTTTTCCGAGGGGCGAGCCTGCCGCTCCCAATCGCCCGAGGCCGTGGGCCTTGCCCAGGGGCGCTCACGCGGGTTTCCGTGTGGGCGGGAGCCGGTCTGGGTGTTATTGTGGGCTGCCAGCGCTCATAGAGGGTTATTTGTGATTATATATTGTTTTATTTCCTATTCTATTTTCTCGAGTATTTCGTGGAATGTGTTTTTCTTGCAGTATCTGCAGTAGTGGTATAGGGATTCGAATTCAGAGATCCTATAGCTTGCCTCGAAGATCCATTCCCTTCCACATGATCTACATCTGAGCCTCCATCCAGGCAATTAGATCCCTATATATTAGTTCTTTGAAGGTATATTATATTGGGCCCCGATGTAGCCGACGGGCGGTCTGATGTGTGAGGAGCCACTGTAGCTTTTAGGGGCCCCCGATGCTGAGGAGCGGATATCGTGATCGGTGATCGTCCCATGCAGTCTGAGGATCTAGATGTTTATCAGCTCCCCATATGAAATATTATGGGTGTTTAGTTGGTAGTATCGATTGTGATACCCCATAGCGGCGATCCTAGTAGGTTGGGGGGGCTTATTAAATCTATATCGAGGGTTGGCGATGATGTTGAGATAATAGTTGTGCTTGGAACCCACATATCCATAAAGATCCCTGGAAGGAGGGTTAAAGCCATATATCAGAGCATACTCAGATATCCAGGCAGGGGGATAGCTATGAGGGATGGCTACTACTTCTCCGAGGGAGAGGTTATAGTCTACATAGATTCGAACACCGATAAGGCTGAGCCCCAAAAGATAAGAGAGCTATACAGGCCAATCCTAGATGGATATGCAGATGTTGTTAAAGCAGGCTTCTCAAGAAGATTCCTCCAGATCGAGGAGATGGTGAGAAAAACACTTGCAAAGCTATATCCAGGGCTACAGGGTATAGAGCATCCCCTAAGCCCATATATAGCTGCTAAGAGAAAAGCCCTATCAGCTGTAGAGTGGGAGAGAGGCTGGGGAGTAGATATAGCGATCCTCATAGACACCCATGTAAAGGGTTTCAGAATAGCCGAGACCCCAGTAGATCTCAAGGATAGATATAAAAAGCCACCCCCAATATACAGAGAATCCGTTGAAGAGATAGCAGAGGCCATCATAAAGAGAGGGCTGAGGGATGGGAGGATAGCTGGTGAAGAAGCCGAGAAGATATACAGAGAAATAATGGGAATAACAGGTGTCGAGAAATGAGACACATAGTACTGGGATCCTCGCACTACACACCACTAATACTTACAGCAATAAGAGAATCAGATCCAACTGGTATAATAGTTATACTCGACAGATCCAGAGAAACAGCCGAGGCACTGGCAAACATAGTAGGGGGGAAGCCGGTCGATGGAGACCCAATGGACCCTAGGACACAGGAGAAGGCGGAGATGGAGAAAGCAGATATATTCATAGCATCAAGCGACTCAGACGCCATGAATATAAAGATATCCGAGGTAGCGAAGAAGAACTATAGAATACCGCTTGTCATAACAATTATAAACAACCCGGCAAACATAGAAGAGGCGATATCCAGAGGGGCAGACTATGTTATAAGCCCATCATCACCCCTACAATCACATATAAAAGCAATACTATCCACAGATAAATGGGTAAAAACAACAACCCCAGAGTTCTTCGGAATAGATATATATCTATATAGAGCAGTAAAAACATCAGTACTAGGGATAACCCTCTCCCAAATAAGAGAAGAGCTAAAAGGCTTCGAAGCATATGTGGTTGGGCTAACAAAAACAGGATCTCTGATCAGGGATCCAACATACGAGCTAAGAGAGGGAGACGTGATAATCCTAGTAGCACCAAGGGGGATGGGTGAAATAGCGGTTGAAAAGATAAGAAGCCTAATATCAAGAATACAGAGAATAAGAGCTGAAATGGAGAGCAGGAGGAGTATATACCCATGACACCAATATCAGAAGAAACCCTCGCCCTACAACAGGTAGATCAACAGGCTATATCACCAATGACGCTGCTCATAAGAATCGCAGAGGCTGGGGTAGTAGCTCTAGCAACATATATAATAGCTAGATATATAATAGGCTATATACCAAAGCTAATACCAACCCCGGCACAGCCTAGATTTATATATAGCTTCATAGCAGTAATAAGATACATTGTATATGCAGTCGGAGCCCTAATAGCTCTAGCAATAATAGCGCCAGAGCCAGGGGTATTCTCGGCATTAATCCTAGTGCTAGGAATAGGTGTAATAATAGCCTTCAGCGATCTACTGAGAAACTGGGGGGCAGAGATATATGTTAGGAGTTTCACATCACTAAAAATAGGGGATCAGGTAGAGGTAATGGGTAGAGAGGGAACAGTAATCCATATGGATTCAAGGGGGGTTGTGATAGAAACACCCACAAGAGAGAAGATCTATGTACCGAACACATATCTAGCATCAGCCCCTATAATAAATAGGACAAGCCCCTACGGAACAACATATAGGATCAAGATCATGATCCCAGCGGAGCAGGATACAGATAGGGTATACGAAGCAATCAAGGGGATCATAAGCTCTATAAGACCAGAGCTAGTGGAAGACCCGGTGATAACTAGAAAAGGCGTTAGAGAGGGCTTCACGGAATACGAGGTATCGGTGGTTCTGCTAAACGTTAGAAAGATAGGTTATATAGTATCGCAGATAAGGGATGAGATTGAGAAGATATGGCCAGGGGCGAGGGTATATACCTAGATCTCCACAAATCTCAGCTGATCCAGAACATAGCTTCTAATCTCCCTAGGTGTAGGCAGATCCTTGATAATCTTGCCCCTAGACATGTAGAGCTCGAGCATAGGCCTAGCCCTAGAACCATCGCCGCAGAGGGGAGGCTCTGAGCCCCATGGTAGCACGTGATCCTCTAGACTATTGGGGCATCTATAGAGCTGCTTAAACCCAGGCAGCTTACCCCTCTTAGATATAGGGATCCATTTACCATCTCTCATAACCTCCACAATATCCATGCTAAAATCAACGCTTGGTGGAAAGGCTATAGAGGTTCCCACGCCGAAACCGTCCACTAGATCTCTTAACGCAGCCACCTCCTTCTCATCTATCCCACCACTTACAAAGATCTTTACATTCTTATATCCATGGAGATCTAGAACCCATCTAACCTCCTTAACAATCATCTGCATATTACCCCTCCTAGAGCTGGGGGTATCTAGCCTAACACCATATAGCCTTTCACCCAGAAGCTGCGCTGCCATGAGACTCTCAACCCTCTCATCATAGAATGTATCTACAAGCATGATCCTGGGGACACCTGGCTCAACCACCTCATCAAAAGCCCTCCAAGCCTTCACCTGATCCCCAAAGACTACTATTAGGGCATGGGGCATGGTACCCACAGGCTTGACCCCAAGCAACTCCTCGCTATAGGCTCCTGAGACAGCGTCGCAACCACCTATAAAGGCTGATCTATCTAGCATAGGCCCTATAGCGGGGTGAGCAGCTCTAAGCCCAAAGAAAACCACCATCTTATCCCCAGCGAGCTTCTTGATTCTCGCAGACTTGGTGGCAACAGAGGAGGCATGCCTTATAATGCCAAGCACAGCGGTCTCCAGATCTAGGATCTCGCCTATAGGCCCCTCAACAACCATAACAGGCTCCACAGGCTTAAAAATCGTTCCCTCGGGGACAGAATATATATTCACATCCCTCCCCTCGAAGAGCTTCAAAGCATCCTCCAACCCTGCAAAGACACCCCAGCTCCACCCATGTGGAAGGCTATATACATGAGCCTCTATCCTAACCATGGTTTTATCAAGCCCCTTCTCTCTAAGGATCTTCAGGCTCCTAAGGAAATATATATCTGTCACCCAGCCAGACTTAATCCTCTCCCAGCTAGCCACAGACATATATATCCCTATAATGCTCTATCCCTACAACTCCTAATATCTTAAAACAACGGATCATCAAACACATAACACCGCATCTTAGCCCTCCACAGTAGTTAGAACAAAACACAACCATCCTAATTACTCAAAACTATATATAGTGCTTCACTTAAAGTGATTTCACATACATATAGCCCTAATCTA
>JAWAXC010000014.1:26860-31471 GCA_038897115.1 Sulfolobales archaeon
GTGGGGCCGCGGGGATTTGAACCCCGGACCACGAGGGCCCAAGCCTCGCATCCTACCAAGCTAGACTACGGCCCCCATATATTTTATAATTATCACACGGCTAAAAACCCTGACCTTCTCTCCATCTAGGGCTTCTCCTATCATCAGTTCAATCCTTATATTTACCTATATCTATTCGAACTATTATTTAAGTATTGGCTTTTAAACCCCTATCTAGCTAGAGGCCTCGCTATGGAGATAAAGGGGTAAAGCTTTCAGCTGCAATTAGGTAATTAGGTAATATGGTTGGTAGGTGATTTTAGTTGGATATATATGAGATGCTATTGGTTTTGACGGCGTGTTTCTTTGCTGCTAGCATGGGCTATCATTATGCTGGAGCCATAGTAGGTCCTGCATATGGTGGTAAAGCTATATCTCTTAAGCTAGGATTGATGGTCTCAGCGTTGCTGGTGATTATAGGATCTCTAGCTACACCGGTTATTTACACCTATATAAAGCTTGCACAGCTAGATAATAGAGAATATCTTTCATCCCTTCTAGCGTCAGCCATCGCTACTACTATAGCTACATATATCAAGGTGCCCACATCCACTATACAGATCTTCGCATTCTCCGTAATAGGGTCAGCTGTTATGGATGGGAAATACATAGAGATTCCCAGTGTCTTTAACATCATATCCTCATGGGTTCTGGCTCCCTCATTATCATACCTACTAGCACCAGTTATAAGAAAGGTTATACCGAATAGTGTAGGTAATAAGATTTTAATACTAACTATGTGCTATTCAGCCCTAGTTTTAGGGCTAAACGATGTTAGCAATGCAGCATCCCCAATGATTGGTGCCGGGCTAGATGAGTATATCTCTAGATTTACCTCAGGAGCACTCATGGGCGCCGGCCTCATGATATGGGGATCTAGGCTAGCAAGATTTATTGGTAGGGAGATCGGGATCTCAGATATAAGATCTTTCCTAGCTGCACATATAACAAAAGCAACAATACTCACAGCATTAAATACTCTAGGTCTAAACGCATCGATGAATCAAACACTTATTGGAGCATTAGCAGGAATAGGGGTTGAGAAGAAAGTCATTACAAGGATCATAGCTGGATGGATCTACAGCCCCATGCTCGGCTTTACACTTTCCGTGGTGTTCACAGCTATAGTCAATATCATTTAAAGCAAAATATTTAAGACAGCTTTATAGTACAGAGGATACATACTGATAACCGAGATCCCCTATCCCCAGGGTAAGGAGAGATTAGTATCTAGATCTAATGATATTATGTATAGCGATTGATATAGTCTTTAACCTCTTTCTAATAGCCCTATTGAGCATAGATATTATAGCAATAACCCTCAGCCTCCTCTTTAGATTCACAAAGAAGGCGGTATGTAGATCTAGATCTTTTCTGGTCTTCTTAGGAAGGTATCTCTCAAGCACCTCGTATTTTCTTTTAGAGGCTATATAGATCCATCTAGTGCCTCCTCCGATATAGCTATCTAGATCAATACCATATACATATCTCTCCTCCTCAAGAGCCTTTCTAGCAATGCTAATTATCTCATCTATAGGAGCAAATATAAAGACCCTCGTGGGGCATACCTCAACGCATGCAGGTTCTAAGCCATGCTGAATTCTATCAACACAGAAGGTGCATTTATAGAACCTGCCATCAGAACCTCTCTGAGGCACATTGAAGGGACATGCCCTTAGACAATTCCCTATACCTAGGCAGTCATCACTATTTATAACCACAGCACCCTCATCACTTATAACTATAGCAGATACTGGACATGCCAACGCACATGGAGGATCTCTACAGTGCATGCATTGAAAAGGGAGGGGTATTAACTCGGTACCCTCATAGAAGAGGACGATCTTCCAGGTATTCGCTGTAAGCCATTGAGGCGATGTAAGAGATCCTGCAAATGAGATTTCCTCCGCTGGAAGATTATTCCACATTTTACAGGCAAGCTGGCACGCTCTACACCCTATGCATCTATCAATGTCAACAATAACCCCATATCCCTTCTCCACCTTCTCAATTCCTGTGATCCTCATGCCTAGCCCTCCTAACCTTTCCTATCCATCCCTTGCTCTCTTGGATAAGCGTTATCACATCAAGGGCATCTGGGGCTATGATGTTTGATATTGGCCCTTTCCTCATCCCAGAAAATCCTGAGAACCATGTGATGCTCACAACCGGAATATATCTACCCCCTATATCTATATATTCTTCCTTTGTATGTGAAACATATGCTTTTAACCTTAGAATCCCTCTAGCTGTATAGATCTCTATGTAATCACCCGACGATATACCGATCCTCTCTGCAAGGCTTTTAGATATAGTTGCGAAGGGCTCTGGCACCAGCTCAGCGAGATATGGAATATTCCTAGACATAGAGCCTGAGTGGAAGTGCTCGGTAACCCTGTTAGAGGTTATCACAACAAGCTCTCCATCTATATCCCTGATCTCCTTTGGTATTGCATATAGCTTCTCAGCTCTCCCCTTAATATCGATAGATCCTATGAGTATATCCAGGTTGAACTTATTGATCCATGCGAGTGTTGGGTAGAGGATAGCTAGCTCCTCGTGGGGAGATTCCGCTGGTTCTGCATGGATAGGCCATCTGAAATCATAACCCGCATACCACCCTCCATCTTCTTCAATAATCTTTGCAACAGCCTCCCTATAGCTTCCAAGCTCCCTTATATATTTAGCTAATCTCTCTCTGATCTTCTGATACCTATCTTTAAAAACCCTCCACCCACTACCAGGGAAGAAGGGTCTTTTAACCTGGGCTGGGAAGCTAGCAGTATCCTTATCCCAGTAGATTGTATCGTTAGCCCAGAAGTACTTCATCCCGGTAAGCTCTGAGAAGCCCTTATAATCTATGATCTTTACTATACCATTGTCCTCTATTACAAAGCCTCCTCTGAAGATCATTTCCCCGGATCTTATATACCTAATCACATCCAACCCTCCAAAGAGATCTGAAACACCGCTTAGCCTCCTCTTAAAAGCCCTAGGCTCCCAGAAGCTATGGCCAGGCACATATGCAGGTCTATAGTCCCCTGTATACTCATCAATCCACTCCCCTGTCTCTCCACATACCTCCCAGATTTTTCCAGATGCCCTTACATGTACACATCCCCCGTATTTCAGTAGGCTATCATAGTTATACATGAACCTAACATTCTGAGGCCATGAGAAGCCCCAATCCTTGTAAACATTAAACTTCCTGCTAAAGACACCATCGATCTCGTCATCTCCTCTGATCCTTGTATCTCTCCTCATACTTCTTATCTCATCTCTAATAGGATCGTATACTCCCTGGTAGAGCAACATAGAGAAGTTTATCTCCTTACTAATCAGCCTGGGATTCACTTCCCTCTCAACACTACCTACAGGGGTCGAGGCCCCGAAACCCCCGCTATAGTCCCATGAAGCGTCAGGCTCTATATGCCTATTATATACTTCTAAAAACATGTCGCTTCTTCTGAAAATAACTTTTTCCAGGTTGATCCCAGCAATATTACTTGGGAGAAGTATAGCGCCTTTTCTCCTTAACCATCTATAAAGATTCACTATTATCCAGTAGTCAGGTTTAGAATCTCCGATAGGGTCTATAACCTTGTAGGACCACTGAATAACCCTGTTGCTATTAGTTCTACTACCCTCTTTCTCAGCGAACGATGCTGCTGGGAGTACTATGTCTGCAAACCATGTTGTCTCGGTTTCGAATATATCGCTAACAACTAGTAGATCTAGGGATGATAGGGCTGCAGCAATTAATCTAACATTGGGATTAGTTACAACCGGGTTTTCACCAAAGATTATAGCAGCTCTTATATCACCCCTGAGCACAGCTCTAGGGAAGGTAGTCTCTGAATGGCCTAAACCTATTGGTATATCACATATAACCATACCTCCCAAAGGATCTTCAGGCGGTATTGTGCCACAGAATATACCCCATACAATCTCCAGTCTTCTCCATCCATAGAAGTTATATATATGAAGCACCTTTGCGAGATCTGCCTCTCCTTTACCAGGCTTAGAGATAGATCTAAACGGCTCATTCTCCAGAGCCCAGCTAGGAACCTCCCAGTTCCAGGCATCAGGCATTCCCTGTAGCTTCCAATCCTGGTAAACACGAATTGACAGCGTATTTATAGGAGGAGATACATAGCCTGGTAGTGAGCCCAAACCATTTCCCTGTACATCAGTAGCTCCTTGAACATTGCTATGCCCTCTAAACGGATGCGTACCTCCCCCTGGATAGCCGACGTTCCCCAGTAGCAGCTGGGTTATCGCAGCCGCCCTTATCACTCCGAGGGTGGCGTTTGTATGCTGTGTAAAGCCCATGGCCCACTGGATTATACCGTGTTTCTTATGATCCGTGGCAACCCCGCTCCTCTCAACATAGATCTCTGCAACCTTTCTAAGGATCTCCTTTGGCACACCACTTATCTTCGAGACATTCTCTGCTGTATACTCCTTCAAAAGCGCCTTTAGATCCTCGAGATCCTCCTCCGATATGTTCCACCTACTCATTAGATTCCTAAACTCGGGAAGCTGATCTATTGGAGGATTTCTCTCGAAGAA
>JAWAXC010000015.1 GCA_038897115.1 Sulfolobales archaeon
TAAAGACGATGAGGCTTGGAGATCATTCTTATCATCTCTTACTGATAAAGGCCCCAAGATAAACTTCGAGATTGTTCATATATGGAGCTATGGATATCTATTGAGAAGGCTGAGAGAGGTTGCTGAGGAATATGGGATAGAGGTTGAATTCGTTGATGAGGAAAGCGCATCAAAAACATGCCCGATATTCACCAAATAAATAAATATGAGTCTTTAAAGTCCTCTCAGCAACATGCTATGAAGCTAAACAATCCCAGCTATAGTTATCATTCTTAACACTTCTCTTGGCATGTCCCTTGAAAAGACTTTATAGCATTCTCCTCCCCATACTATGACCTGTGACCACCTGATCATGCATCTACTACTGGATACCGCCTAAGATCTGTCATTAGTGAAAAAATTCACATTACATCCTATATGGATAGACTTCTTGAAATGCCGGGGGAGGGTTGGTGTGATCTCCTATCAAACCTGAGAGCTTGTTAATTATAAACGGAAAGAGCCAACCCCCCTGTGATAGGCGGAACCAATACTATAAAATCGCTTGGTGTTCCTATAGAGCTGGGAGAAGATCAGATCTATGAAATACTTTAGATGGGTTTGCAGTGACCGTGTCTGTGTGCTAGAGTGTTGTTATTATGATATTTATGTCCTCCCCTACACCCTCTAGGAAGTTGATGAGTTCCTCGTCTAGAGTTAGGAATTGCAAATTATTTTCAGCTGCTATCGCATAGAGCATCAGATCTATTAAATCCTTAAAATTCTTTCTCCTAAGCTCTATGGCTTTGAGAAGCGAGGTATACTTCAGAGGTGCTTTAACGAAATTCCTCTCAATACTCATTAAACCCTTCTTCACCACCATAGGATCGTAGTGAATCTTGCTTAACTTCCAAGCTATCTCAAGAATATTTAGCTCTGTGTAATAAATCTCAACCTCTCCCCTTCTATGTTTAGCCCAAAGTCTATCTAGCAAATCCTCAACCTCTCTGACTCTAACTCCAACTATTGGTAGAAGAAACGATGTATCAAGAAGAATTTTCACCTTCATATCTGCTCTGCTCCTCCTCACTAACCCTCTCTATCTCCTTTAAAGTAGTCTCAGCAAATTTAGTTCCTTTTAGTGCAAGCCAGAAAGGGTTTGGTATGGGGATGGCCACAAGCTTGTCTCCTTCTACCCTTAGCTCCAGGTATGAGCCCTCAACAATTCCGAGCTTCTCCGCAATATCCTTTGGTATATATATAGTGTTCTTCTTACTAACTCTGACAATACTGCTCATATAAAACACCCAGAAAATAGTATAATACCCAGACTAAAAAATAACCTCTCAGATATAAATGCAAATCTGAAACATAATTTACTATCAGGTGTTCCCTCTATATATATGAGTAGATCAGTAATATTAACGATGGATTTTCTATAGAGTTGGCGTCTATGCTTCTCAGTATCTTAGGGGCGGTTTAATTGCTTCTGCTTCACTATTAACATTATCACACGTGACACTTGTAATCTATTTTAATAGCTCTAATCCTAAAGGGATCGGGTTTTCATTGCGGATAATACTGTTGGTTTCACCGCTCGCTCTCCTAACCCCTATCTGGCTCCCCATGCCGCCTACGGGAGCTAACCTCCCCTCGGGGACATGGAGAGCCTCATTGGCTGATTTCCAACATAAACAAAACCCATGCACACAACCCCGCAAGTATATGTTAGTTGCAAGGCCATAAACGCTTACCTACCCTTCCTTCCATTCTATATTAGAATTACTGATCTATTTACAGCTGAAAGTCTCGCCCTTTTAGGGCGGGGAGGAGGTCAGATGAGTGGAGATGGGGATGTTGTATTTATATAATGAATATTGAGGATAGCCTATTCGAGCTGGGAAGCAGCACGTAGACTAGCCAAGATGTTAGGGCATAGCAGTGAGAGCCTAGCTAAAGACTAAGATTGAGACTGCATGCTGGGTTAAGATTGTCAAAAAAGGTTCAAATTACAAGACTCACAGTAGGTATAACTCTATCTTCTCTAGCTTCCCCGTCCTCGGGTCTACCCTGAATCCCAGCTTCTCGAGGGCTGTCACGCCTAGCAAAGCGTCAACACCTGCAGGCATCTTGAGGTCGGGCCAGACTTCGATATCACCGTAGGTTATTGAATCCCCCACCCTGATCTCACCGCCACCATATCTAACCCTAATAGCTTCGCCATTCGGAAGCTTTCTAGGCCTCTCATATTTAAACTCTATACCCAATCCCTCAACCTTCTCCGGGGCGGTGATGATATCCCCGTAGAATCCTGTGTCAACAAGAGACCTCAGCCTAACCCCACCCCTAGGACCGCGAACCTCGACGTCGACAACCACAGAGCCCACAGCATACACCATTCAAATGCTTTCCCAGAAATTTTTAATATTCAACCGGCTCTCAACCTCATTGCTTGAATTCGAGTAGGAGCTTAACAACTGAAAGTCTCGCCCTCTAGAGCGGGAAAGGGGTTAGTGGGACTTCTCCAATAACCTTATCATCTCCTCAGAGTTTGTTGCATCTCTCACATCCACGCGAGAATCACCTGAAGACATTCTCTTAGAATCTTTAAAAACATATACATCAAAAGTATCTTTTGCGAACCTGTTTAAACCAATAGATAGCCATGGAGAGATTTGATACATGTATAATCCCAAGATTATTTCTAACCCTTAGCATATATGTAGTAGATATGGCTATGTAATGGGTAAGCGCTTGATAAAAAGAATCAGAAATTCTTACTATATTCTCCATTATTGTAATATCCTTTTCTTTGTATAGTATAGAAATACATCGTCAAGGGTTAGCTCTCTTATATTTATCGCCTCTATCTTTGCACCTAATTCTGAAACTATCTTTATGAGATCTGCTAGCTTTTTTCTGCTCTCTGGCATCCTAAGTATTATATGCGATTCCCCTATCACGAGCTCTGTGACGTTGAATGATCCCTTGATCATATCTCCAACCCTTGGATCAGGTCTGCCCTGCACCTTAATCTCTATGAGATCCCCCGCAGGTATCTTATCCTTAAGCTCTCTCGGCGTTCCAACATCTATCAGCCTCCCACGATCTATGATCGCAACCCTATCGCTCAGAACCTCAGCCTCATAGACCTCGTTAGTGGCGACAATAACAGTAGATCCCTCATCTCTAAGCCTCCTAATCTCCTCCCATATTATATGCCTACCCTCCAGATCAACCATGGCTGTGGGCTCATCAAAAATAGCCACCTCAGGCCTTTGGATCAATACCTTCGCAACCTCAACCCTCTTAGCCTCTCCCCCAGAAAGAAGCGCTGACATCCTCCTCGAGAAACCCTCTATCCCAAGCCTCTTCATAACCAGAGACAATCTCCTATCTCTCTCCAAACCCCTAATACCATATATAGAGGCGTGGAACCTCAAGATCTCATAAGGCGTGAGCCTCCAATAAAGCTGTGGATTCTGAAAAGCTATACCCACAATCTCCCTAACCCTCTTATCATCCCTCCTTATATCGAGGCCCTTGATAACAGCTGTGCCTCTTGTAGGCTTGAGGACTGTTGCTAGGAGGAGTAGGAAGGTTGTCTTACCAGCACCATTAGGCCCGAGGATTGTGAAGATCTCACCCTCCCTAATATCAAGATCTATTCCATCGAGGGCCCTAACACTACCATAATACTTAGCAAGATCATATGTTCTAATCGCCTCCACAGATCCCACCCAGGCGGAGACTTATATATCGCTCCACCTAGTGTCCATATACTATGCGCATAGGGATATATAACTTTTAATAAGGTTATATATTAATGAATAATTAATGAGCTGATTAATGATGTGAATTATCATCTACATTATCTATAGATAATAAGGCTCTTCAAATATATAGATAAGGCATCAGGGATATATGGTGTCCAGAAGCATTAAAGAGACTATATTACTAGGGAGGTTTGAGAGTATCTCGAAAGGTTTTTTAGAGCTAGATCGTGTTGCGCGTCTAGCAATACTGATCTTTGTTTCAAACTTTTCCTGGAGATCTCTTATCCTCACTCTTTTTATGAATGCTTTTCGTATTTATCTCTTTGCATCTCTACTATCTATTCTAATACCTCTCCCCAGCTATAGATACTATCTATATTCTGGCGTGATTTTCCTAGCACTATTCACAGCTATATATGAGGTTGTTGAGGAGATCCTTATAGTGATGACTAGGGTTCAGATGCATCTATATACCTACTCCCTCCCATTGGGGGCTTTTCAAAAGCTTCTAGGGATTTCCCTGGGATCTTCTCTCTGGGCTGTTCTCACGGTTCTCCCCTATGTGGTTGTGATCATAGCCTCCCACGATCCTGCAGGTGTAGCTATGGTTCCGCTCATATTCTTTGCCATTATATTTGTTTCAGCCTCTCTAGGGGGTGTTATCGGCTCTATGGTTATATCTATTAAGAGGAGATGGATATACACAATACTTTCGGTTATCATCGCTGATCTAGGCATCAGGCTGAGCACAACTCTCTATCCCATCGATGCTATTCCAGAGATCTTTAGGGTTCTAGCTATGATTAACCCTATAACCTATTTTGCGAATATGTTTCACATGGTCTTCGGGGTTGATCCAAGGCTCCTGCTAGATCCCTCACTATCTATCCCCATATTGGTTAGCTTATCAATATCCCTAATAACCACCCAGCTCCTGATCCTGAGGAGATTCTCGGAGGGGGGTAGATTTTGAAGGGCTATATATCCCCGCTAGCATCTCTAATAGCTATTAATATTATGATAGCCATGTTTAGAGATGTCCCGCTTCTAGCGATTATATTTATACTTGTCATGAGTGACTTTACAATATTCAGTCTATCCCTCTCAAACATTATTGGCAGAGACTATCTATTCTATCTAATAACAGGGCTCATCATATCCTTCGCTGTGAGCTACTCGGCTGTATCGATAAGGCCTCTAGCTGCTTCTAAGATGGTGGACAGGGTTTTAATATATATTAGCTCGCTACCAATCCCCAGGATCTATGTACCGCTATCCTTCATATCATCATCCATACTGATCTCCCTAATAGCCTCTACAATCCCACTCCCGCTATACTATCTATACATATATATCTTCGTGCCAGAGGCTATGCTTAGCCCAGCCACGATAGCCCTGATCCTCATACCCCTAGCACTGGTATCTCTAATGGTATCCTCAATCATGACTATGGCAGTATATCTCACAGACAACTTCGCACTATATCTAACAACTGGAAGCCTACTCATAACACTGATGAACTTTACAAGCACAATCTACTACCCGCCCGAGGCTTTTGCAAAGCTACTGGGCTGGGAAGTTGCTAGCGCAATTAGATATAACCCTGCAAGTCTAGCTTCAGATATTGCAAGATCTATGGTTTCTGAGGAAACACCTCTCGAACCCATAACTATATTATCTATAGAATCGATAGCCTCGACTATAGCCTCGC
Source organism: Sulfolobales archaeon (assembly GCA_038897115.1). NCBI lineage: Archaea > Thermoproteati > Thermoproteota > Thermoprotei > Sulfolobales > Sulfolobales archaeon. Next base: position 5,467 of record JAWAXC010000015.1, read on the forward strand.
TCATGATAATCCATAGATATTACCGCTACTAGATCATATCATCTAGATATATTGTGTACATGCTGAAATCAAACAAACTAAATAGTATAGCATCATCGGTATTTGATAGCTGGCCTCCTCCCCTTTCAATTCTATAGTAGATAATTCTATGTTATCACCTGGTTTAGCCCTACGCCCAGTCTTGGGCGTGTACCCCTATCACCTCTCGGAGATATAGCTGGAAGCCCCCATCTCTTCCATATCATCTAGAGGTTTTGCTGCCATGCCTATTGCCATCTCATCATCTAACTGTAAAGCTATAGCTCTATTCTGATCACATCTATCTCTAGGGGTTTTAGATCTGCACTTAGTATTGATGATAAGCTTGGAGATGTTCTGCCCTCATCCCCTGTTATGGCTTCTTCGATGTATATTCTGCTTGGTGCTGATGCTATGATCTCGAATGTTCTTTCAGAGATCCTGTGGATTGCTTCGACCCTTAGATCTCCTATGTATCTTCTCTCAGCCCCTCCCCTCTCCACTATTCTTTTGGGTGTTCTCTGCTCTATTATTATGGGGCTCTGGCTCTTCAGCCTCTCTATCTCTTCATCTCTGAGCTCTCTGCCTGAGTATATATATATTCTATAGGCTATCCTCTTAACCCTGTCTGCTAGGTCCTCGATATCCCTTCTCCTCCCCTTTCCAATAATATATATAATGTATATTCCCTGCTCTCTGTTGATTATCCTGGATATTGTTTCTAGGTTTCTCCTACCTGGTTTTGGGGATTTGATTTCAAGTATTGAGTAGCATCCATCGCCCAGGATTCTATATCTTGATGTGTCTCTCACAGGTATCGAGATCCTGATGCCCTCCCCAAGATCTTCTGCGTTTTTCTCTAAAACATCCTCTAAGGATCTCTTCCCCGGTCTCTTCTTAAAGCTGATGCCCCTCACAAGCTTCACGATCTTTGAGCTGATTGTTAGGGAGGGTATCACAGCCTCTATAGATCCTCTGGGTATGTCTAGGATAAGCATTATCTCGGGATCGCTGAGGTCAGGCTCAAAACCATATGCTCTCAAAACACCCTTTCCAATCTCCCTTTTAAGCTCGTTCTTAATCGACTCCCAATGTTGTAGCGAGAACTCCCTAGCTATCTCCTCCTCAGCCTCTAAAGAGCCCTCGGGAGGCCTGACACCGAGTATGAATCTCCTGAAACCCATAGCCCTCAGAGACTCGCCGACCCTTTTAACCCACTCATCTATAATAGACTCTATCCTACTGCCACATACATAGCATGGAGACTGCTTCGGAGGATCTAGACCATATATATGTCTATAGAGGCTTGAAAAGGGCTCACCAGCATTTAGAGAGTAGAGATATATCCTATCCCTAAAACCCTGAGGATCCCTAGAGGCCCCCGCATGAAGCTCCATAGCCATTAGAACCTTTATAGACCTCCCCCTCTCAAGATTCGAAAGACCCATACCAAGCCCAGCAAAGAACCTCCCAAGACACCTATCACAGAGGGGATACCTCTCAAGAATCCTACTAGCCAGCATCAAAACCCCGCTATCCACCAGCAACCCCGATTGCCACATAACTACTTACCCACAACACTGATAAACAATTAGCGAACCCCGCCCTAAACCCTAAGGGAACGAGGCTTTCAGTCGTAAACTATTGAAGTACGTTAAACTATATTTTTCTCTCAGCTCCCCCTCCTTCGCTAAATGTTTAGGATCTGGCTTGACCACCTCTATACCGTGTCTTGCTAAACGCCTCATAGAATGATGGTATTTCAACCTCTAGCCTTTCAGACATTATTAGAAGATCAAGCTCTATAAGGGCATATGGCGACACTTTTAAAGGCCTAACGCTTTTAATAATCTCAACCGCTTCGCGATGATGTTTATCGATTCTATCTAGAGGCTAGAGCTAGAATAACACCGATCTCAATTACTGCCATCTCTCCCTGACCCTTGTCTCAGCCTCTTTTAATGCTTATTTTCTCAACTCTTTAATCTCATTCTCAACATCTACCGTCCTACGTATAACTGATGATGTAAGAAGATCTATGGGATCTCTAAGCGGCTCGATAATTAATTTCCTATCCTCAACTCGGGCACTAACAACACTTCCTATATTAAGTATTGATCTGATTTTCTTAGGAATAAGGATCCTATCTTTACCATCAACCCTTAATATAAACTCCAACTTCCCACCCATTATGACTACACCTCCCACTAATATAGATTCAAACCACTAGCTTAAGATCCTCATTAGAAAAGGTTAAGGAGAGACCCATTCATTCCACCAGCCTCATAGCAAAAGTTATGGCTTCACCTACAGCATTCCCCTCACACATTACTTTTAATTATTTTTCTCTAGTTTTATTTCTTTGATTAGGTTAGCCCTTGGTATGGGTCAGGGTCTCTAATAATAATTATTGTAAGATTTATGGAATAAATCAAATAAAACCCTTATAATACCTAACTTAGGATAGTAATGTTTTGAAGCTGCTGATCTAAAAGAGATTATAGCTTGTGATCGCTTGGAAGGGTTTTGAAAGAGTCGAACATTCCATGGTAATGTATTAATAAATTGTATTAATAATGTGTTGAATAGGAATTTTTGTGGTTGTGGTGGCTTTGAGTGTTGAGGAGAGAATTAGAGTATATCTTGAGGATGCTAAGAGGTTTCTTGAGGAAGCTCTGAAGGAGTTTGAGGAAGGTGTGAGAAGTGGTGATGTTATTAGAATTAGAGATGCTGCTGAAAAGGCCTGGAATTCTATTGTTCAGTCAACTAATGCTCTCCTGCTAAAGCTTGTTGGTAAAGTGCCCTCAAGTCACTGGGAAAGGAGGAGACTTTTGAGAGAGATTGAAAAAGATCCTAGTCTGGCGGAGTTTGGTTTTAGAGATAGGTATGCAGCTAGAGAACGCTATCTCCATGAATTAGTTTTCTACGAGGGTATAGTTGATGTTGAGGATGTGAAGTTCGAGCTTGAAAAAACCCATAGATATATTGAGGAGGTAGAGAAAATACTCAGAGAGCGACATAGATAGGTTTGCAAAGATAAGAGTGAGAGTACTTACATATCTCTAGTTGATATAGCTATACCTCCTGCTAAAAATATTAAGTGATATGCTGCCCAGAAGATATTTATTGCTACTGAGTATATATATCCTAGATCATATGAGTGTTGAATCCTCAGTAACCCGACTATAATTGAGACAAGCAGGAGTAGAAGAACGATTAGATGGGGTATTAATAGCTTTACATTTCTTGATTTCCTACTACCTTTAGGGGTGACTTTAAAAGGTATCTTCTTACCCAGCACCCAGCGGATAAACGAGAGGGTGATTGCGTAGAATGCGAGATACTCAACTGCCTGATGATAGTAGAATTCCTTTAAACCATATTCACCTCTCCCTCTTACAGATATGATAAAAAGAGCTACTGAGACAAGCATATATGGAATATATGCTAGCAAATACAGCATAGGATCCATACGCAGTATAGGCAACCCCAAAAGCAGAAATGTAATAGGGGCTATCAGCTCAAAAAGGGTGAGTGGCCCTTCTTTTAGCCAATAGAGGAATCCTGCAAAGAAATCAAAAAACACAGATGCCTTTAAACCACTTTTAACCAGGCTTGGAGCTATTTGGAAATATCCAAAAGACCATCTAGACTGCTGGGTAACATATGCCCCCAAATCTTGCGGGGGTTCACCATACCATATAAGCTTTGCATCTACATAGATCACCTTGTATCCCCTCTCTAAAATTGGTATTGTGGTTGCTACATCCTCCGTTATACTATACTCTCTGAAGAAACCTACTTCCTTAAGGGCCGATATTCTAAATACCGAACCAGATCCGAGGGAAAATGCAGATGCCCCATTTCGACCTCTCATGATGACTCTTAGGAAAGGTTCCTGCTGAGATCTAGCACCATGGGCTACTCCACTTACTATTTCAGTATAGCCCTGGGGTATTTGAACAATAGCTACTTCAGGATCTTCGAAGTAAGGTAGTACCAACTCGAAGAACCCCTCAAGAGGCCTCTGATCGGCGTCAAATATAGCTACTATGTCATATTTATCCGATATAATTCTCAGAGCATCATTTATCGCTCCGGCTTTAAAACCTCTTCTACTTGATCTATGGATATATATAATCCCGTTTTCCCGGCAGAATTTCTCGAGCTTTTCTCTTATATCCTCTCTAGTTGAGTCGTCCAAGAGATATACATCACCAAATCCCTTGGTAGCATCCTTCACGGATAAAAGTGTCCCCATAACGATCTCAGGCTCTTCATTATAAGATAAAACAAGCGAAGCAACTCTAAGCCTAGGTAGTCTACCTAGATAGTGAAGAGTATAGCTTCTAGCCCTAAGTGATACTATATAGAAGTTTATAAATGTATAGAGACCTACAACCATGGCTAACCATAAGCCAAATGCGATCACTATAGTGTATATATTAGCATATGTGATTATTGTAAATATCACTGCAATTAGTAGTGGGGATATAGCTATGACTAGATTAGATATCCTCAACTAGCAACCCTAACTCTATAGTTCTGATACTCGTCCACATCTATAATTGCATCAACATATTCCTCTGCCCCTATGCATCTGCTATGGTCAAAAGCATCGCTTTCACATATAACTATAATTCGAATCTCATACCTATTCCTTAGAGTGCCTATTAGTGCTCCCCAGAACTCGTTCTCTTGTAGTCTTATATCGCTATATTTAGACATAGGTATAAGATCGTTTCCTCTATATATAACTATAACGTTTGAATCTGGCAACTTCACCGCTATCTCAGTGGCTAGCTTCTTTCCAACTCTTATGATATCATATATGCTTTTTGCATTAAATCTGTCTTCTCTATATGTTGGAAGCAGTAGCAGTAGGTTGTATTTAAGATATCCTTTCGTATCGTTAAAGGCTTCATAAATATCTTTCTTGGTTAGAATAACACCCGCTTTTTTAACTCCCAGAGAGCCCTTTTCCTCAGCGAGCCTCTTGATGATACCCAATATCAGGGCTCTATGATCAATTCCTCTGGCTGGGATTTTCACTAGAATCGATCTTCGGGTAGTAATAAGGCTGGCAATAGCTTCAGCAGGATCCTTAGGCATAATATAGTCTTCACCCCTGTAACTATCTTTAACTATGATTTCTGCAAGCTTTTTAAGCTCGTGTATCTCTATATCAGACCCAATAAGATGGTTCTGGCGTATCAATAGCTCTCGATATATTGGAATTATAATGCCATAAGAGCCGTTTAAGAGCTTCACTATGGATTCAAGCTCTTGTCTAGCTAGGTTAATGTTATCAATAAAGTTATAAACCTTGTTTATGATGAATATAGTAGTAGCAGAGATCTCGGCCTTATCTCTAAGGGCCTCTCCTAATGTAGCCCTTAGTGTACTATTGCTGAAATCACTTACATAGATCTTAAATTTCCTTGCAACGGTGTGTGCGGTTTCAAATGCCCTCTCTTCATATGGAATTATTCTAGCTAGCTTGCAATTCGTAGGAGGTGTATTGATAATAAAGTAATCATATTGATCAGATTTTAGGGCGTGTATATATGACTCCCAGATCTTTTTCTCTGTTTCATATCTATATATTATCTCCTCAAGATCCGTGTCTTCATTTGTATCCATATTCACAATGTTAATGATTCTAAGATCACCATTGCCGGTCTTTAATGATAGTGTAGTGAAACCGTAAATAGTGTCGTGGAACAATTCTCCATGAGAGGTTCTCTCGATAGCATTAGGGGCTAGTACAGGAGAGAGCGGATCCATGTTAACTATTAGAACCTTATTTCCTAATTTTGCTATCTCCTTACCTAAATATAGAGACAAAGTGGTTTTGCCAACACCTTGTTTTACACTTATCATTTCTATTCGTGCTGGAACTAGCTTCACTATCATTATACCTTAAGATATAAATGACTATTAAGCTTAAAAATATGAATAAATCATTAGCCTGCTCAATAAATCTCAAGCTAACACTATTAACTAGGGATATTGTTCTATGATGGTAGCACATCTATACAGTTGAATGCAAATTCTTAGGATATTATTATAATTATATATAATAATATTGCTATTTGCTAAAGCTAGATAATCCCTGATGATCTCAGGATTCTGAGGGTCTCAGCGGCTTTTGAAGGATCTGAGAGGATCTTCTTCAGGGTATCGGCAAGCCCCTGTACTCCTGTTAGGATTTCTGCAGAGTTCGATATTATATCCTCATCCAGATAGATCATCTTTGTAGTCATGCCCCCATCGATCACAATGTTAACCCCCGTGATCCATCCTGCTTCTTCGGATGCTAGAAAAGATACCAGGGCTGCGACATCCTCTGGAGTTCCTACCCTTCCCGCAGGGTGCTGCATATGATCAAGCCTCGATAGCCTAGGCTCTCTAGGGGGGTAGGCCCACCTGCTAGTATCAACCCAGCCAGGCGATATGGATACAACTCTTATTCTATATCTAGAGAGGCTCATAGCTAGAGCATGGGTTAGTGCTAGGAGTCCTCCTTTAGATGCTGAATAAGGCTCTGTATTAGGTTCTGACTGGAGAGCTCTCGTGCTTGCGATATTTATTATAACACCACCCCCTCTCGAAGCCATGACTTTGGAGGCGTGTTTAGAGAATAGATAGGGCCCTGTTAGATTCACAGCTATAACCCTTTCCCACTCATCTAGGGTTTGATCAAAGAGATGCCTTCCAGAAGAACCGATCCCAGCATTGTTGACTAAGATATCAACACCACCATATGTCTTCAAAACCTCATCAACACATCTAACTACATCATCCTCCTTAGAGACATCACCTCTCACAAAGATGGCATCTATGCCAGAGCTTCTCAACTCCCTAAGCCTGTAGAGACCTGCCTCACCATCTATATCGAATATAGCGACCCTAGCCCCCTCAGAGCCGAGCCTATATGCTATAGCAGCCCCTATACCCTTAGCACCTCCAGTCACGATCGCGATCCTCCCATTATGCCTAGGCATCTCCCAGAACACTGCTTCTATTGTCTAAAATCCCTAATATAGAAAATTGATCTCAAATGTGATGAGCAATATAATTAGAAACCCTCTATTAGGATCCTTTCTACCATGTCTAGAATAGAAATTTAACAACAATATCCAGCTGATCAAGTATTATTGACTCCTCCTCGCTCTAAAGAATCGAGGCTTTCTATTGTAATTAGCGCTTTATTATTCAGCTGTTCAGGGGGATGCTAACCTATAGATCTTCTTATTAGGGCCATCTCCAGAACATGGGTTTTCGCCTCTTCAACCCTACCCTCCCTATGTGCTAATAGGAAGAGTGTTGAGAGGTATGAATACTTCCTCTCACTATAGCTATTACCCCCTGCCTTTATCCCTAGCTGTTTTTCTAGGAACTCTATATCACTTTGGATCTCTCTTGCTATGCTTCTATCAACCCCGAAGATTGTGGTGATAAGCTCGAGGGCCTCGGGGTTATAGTATTTTGCAGCTGCCTCTAAATCCCTTTTTAGGTTTCTATAGATTCTATTCACCAGATCCCACTCACCCTCTCTAAGCCCTTCGAGGGCTGAGAGGCCTAGGAGCTCTGGCGGGATCCCCATTGTATACATGGCTCCACAGAATGTAATTGCTCTTGGCAGTCTCACCTTGCCTGCTTCTCTAGCATATCCGAATAGCCCTATGTGGAGTTTCCTAGCCCTCCTCCTCGGTATATAGGTTGCTACAGTATTTATGGCTCCAGCCATGGCCTCTATTATCGCTTGGTATCTAGCTGTGTATCTCCTAACTATCTCTTCAAGGGTTCTGGCCTCTCCATGATCTAGCTCATAGGCTTCTCCAGGCTTTGAGTTGTTTATAGCCTTGATAGCCTCGATCACTTTCTCTTCTGGATAATCATATTTAAAGGCTGACTGTATTGTGTAGGTATATACCCCTCTATACTCCTTGATCACATATGCATAGTTATCAGGGCTCATATGACCTCTAAAGGGCAGGGATCCTGCGCCTATTATTGGATAGATAAGTGTTTCCAGCTCCCTAGAGAGCCTTGAGAGCTCGCTCAGAGCATATTTAGCTAGGAGGACTGCACTAAACATCCCATAGTTCATAGCAGGATCGGATCTAGCTATGAAAACACTCATATACGGAGGCTTTATAACCCTCCAAAAATCAGCAACGATCCTGCCTATGCCGAGCAGGCTATCCATATCCTCCACAAGGGAATCATCTCGATCGATCTGGGGCATGTATCCCCAATAAGATCCTTCACCCTAACACCCTCAAGAAGCTCGAGATCCCCCCTACCAACTATAACCCTCTCATAGTATCCCAAAACAGAGATTAGCTCCTGATAACTTGTTGTAAGAGGCAGGATCACCTCGAAGATCGGTGGCACCCTGGCTCCATAGAACCTCTCAGCAACATCACAAGATACAGCTATACTCTCCATAGTCTCCGAGAAAACCTTCCTCTCAGCACCCTCAACCCTAGGGTTGGGGATTCTATAGGTTATAAAGACATCCCTACCAAGAATCTTTTCCCTAAAATAATCAGGATATCTAGAGAGCAGCTTCCTAACAACATGGGTATCCACATCCTTACCCTCAGCATCCCACATAACCTCGTGAATCCACAGCACAGAGAAAGCCCTATACGCCTCCTCAACCTCAGCATCTCCCCCGATCACCTCATCACCAGCCCACCCAGGAACCCTAGCATTATCAGGATGCTGCGTAGACATAGTCCTCGGGAGCCTGCGCAACCTACCTCGGAGAAAAATATAAATATAGGCTATATAAAACCCACTCGCCAATCTCGAAACCCTTTATTCCGGCTATATAGCTGGTTATCTGATATAGATCTCTCAGATACTATTAATATTACAGGAAGATGTAACAGGCCTAGACATATTCAAGCTAAGGCTTAGGAAGGTATTTCTAGAGCCTATATATCGGGGACATAGATAGAGAATAAGCATTTCTCCCTTCCCAATAGTTTTAAACTCATAGATGCCTTAGACATGCTATAACATCCATAGGTATCCAGAAGGCTCCAGATTTATTGTTAAGGCAGAAATTATTTTTCATAGCTAGATGGGTTTATAGTAGGCTAGCTTTTTCATTCTAGCCTAAGGGGTGTTATAATTATCATCGATGTTTCCTAAGCCTTAGCTAGGTGTTTTTCTGTGTTGCCTTTTATTTGTTTATGCTATGAAACCTCTGTTATAATATTATCTTGTGTGATATAGTTTAGAAGGGGATGGTATGTGCTGGTGTTCGCGCTGGTGAAGGGGGTGCCTGCTAATACTACTAGGGTGGTTAGTATAGGCGGTATTCTTAGGAGGGAGGAGATGGATATTGTGTTGAATCCCTATGATAGGAAGACTATTGAGGCTGCTGACTATATGAGGAGGAGGGTTGGTGGGAAGTTGATCGCGCTCTCCATGGGCCCGCATCCAAAGATAATACCTATTATGAATGAGCTCTTCGAGGCAGAGGTCTCCGGTATCGATGAAGCATATATTCTGAGTGATAAGAGGATGGCTGGATCCGATACATGGGCTACCTCCTATACCCTTTCAAAGGGTATCTCGAAGATTCTCTCGATCCATAGAGAGGCTATCGAGACCCTTGCAAAGGCTGTGGAGGCCGGGGAACCCATTGAAAGGGTTGAGGCCCTCGCAGCAGATCTATATAGGAGGAATCTACTGCCAAACAAGATCTATAGTGATAAGCCCTCTATAAGGGAGACCCTTATAAACATGCTCTCAGAGGGTAAGATCTCGAGGGAGGAGGCGTCGAAGATCCTGTGGGAGGAGGCGAATAAAATCTATAGGGAGTTCGTGATCTTCGCTGGTATGAAGACCTCAGATGGGGAGACAGGTAATGTGGGGCCACAGGTTGCTGAGGCCCTCTCACAGGAGCTGGGCTTCCCCATCCCGCATGTCTCGTTTGTACTTGATTTTGAGTATATAGGTGAGAGGAACTCGATTGTTGCTAGGAGGAAGCTTGTGAATCTGATCCAGGTTGTTGAGGTCGAGATCCCAGCTGTGCTTACAATCCATGTTGAATACTCAGCACCTCCGATACCTCTATCTGGTAGGAGATGGTCTCTGCTAAACAGCTATAGAGGTAAAAACAGGGATATAAAGATCTACAATGCTGATGATATAAAGGCTGACCCCAGATTTATAGGCCTCGCAGGGTCTCCAACAGTTGTTGGGCCCGGGGTTGATATTAGTAGGCCGTATATGAGGAAGATCGTGGGATCCTCTTTAATCGCTGCCAAGGATATAGATAAGATCAGCTATGGGGATAAAACCTATGGCCCATATAAGAAGGGGGATCTCCTGGATAGCCTTCCAGAGGAGGTTAAAAGGGATCTCATTTCCAAGGGGCTTGCGAAGGTATTCGATTATGATGATCTTGCAGAGGAGATTATAAATGCTCTGAAGGGGTAGAGGGGTATGGCTCAGACGCAGCAGGTTCTGAATGTGCTCCCACCAACACCTGATCTTGAGAGCTATAGGGATGTCTGGGTATTCATCGAGATTCTAAAGGGTAATATGCTTGGCTACTGCTTGGAGGGGATTGCCGCGGCTAGGAAGATCGCGTCTAAGGTTAATATGAAGGTAGGCGCTCTAGTGGCGAGCGATGTTGTTAGCGATGAGACCGCTAGAACCCTTATAGAGCATGGGGCAGACTATGTTGTTGCAGTTGAGCACCCATATCTAGCTGATTACGAGCCATTCGCATATACACAGGCTCTCGAGGAGGTTATTAGGGAGAGAAAGCCCTGGGCCCTCATATTCATGGCCGACGAGCTAGGCAGGGATCTAGCCCCTAGGCTTGCATATAGACTTGTGACGGGGCTTGCAACTGATAACATTGACTTCGATGTTGAGGACTTCTACCATGGTCTTCTCAAGGAGAAGTACACAAATATATTGGCCCAGATAAGGCCTGACTTTGCAACCAGGATAGCTAAGATCTATACTCCTAGGCATAGGCCCCAGATAGCATCTCTAAGGCCCGGATCTTTCAAGCCCCTCCCAAGGGATCCTAGTAGGAGGGGTGAGGTATATAGGTATAAACCTTCTCTAACGAATTACCAGAGGAAGATCAAGGTCCTAGGCTACGAGGCTATAGAGGATAGAGGTGCAGAGCTCCTAGAGGCAAAGCTTATAGTGAGCCTCGGCCTCGGGATTCTGAGGGATGCTGAGGGTAACCCCAAGAACCCCCTAGAGGCTGTGGAGCTTGCGAGAAAAATCATAGATCTTGTTAGGAATAGGCTAGGTGTTAAAGCCGCTATGGGCGCTTCAAGGGCTCTTATACATGCAGATGTTAAGGAGCTGAGGGGGATTATAACCCATGATATACAGATAGGCCAGACAGGCAAGACCGTTTCTCCTAAGGTCTATATAGCTGCTGGGATCAGCGGTGCTATACAGCATAGAGTAGGTATTCTAAGGGCTGGGAATATAGTATCGATCAACATAGATCCTAGGGCTCCTATACATGAGATAGCTCACTATGTAATAATAGAGGATCTATATAAGGCGCTTCCAAAGCTGTACGAGGCTCTTCTCAGAAGGATAGAGGGTAGAGGTGCCCAGGGTGGTTGATAAACACGACGTTATAGTAGTTGGTGCAGGCCCTGGCGGGTGTGCAGCTGCATATTATCTAGCTAGGAGAGGCTATGACGTTGTCCTCCTAGAGAAGGCGAAGGTTCCTGGGCAGAGGAATGTTACCGGGGGCGTTCTCTATGGCTCCTACATACCTGGATATGGGTTAATAGATCTCATACCCGAGTTTGAGTCCGAGGCGCCTCTGGAGAGAAGGGTTGTTAGATATAAGCTAGCAATGATCTCAAGCCCATCATATCCTGGGGAGTATAGATATAGATCTGTTTCTCCGAACGCGAGATCCTATAGAGTTCTAGAGATAGCCGAGGGATCCTTCCTAGATAGGTTTGTCCATAAGGGGATCTCGACGGGGCATGACTATACAGTTATAAGGGCTAAGTTCGATAGATGGTTCTCGAGGAAGGTTGAGGAGGTCGGGGGGATCGTTGTTACAGCAACGGCTGTTGAGGATCTCGTATTCGAGGGGGACAGGGTTGTAGGGGTTAGAACGGATAAGGAGGAGCTATACGCAGATCTAGTCATAGATGCAAGTGGTGTTACAAGCAAGCTGGTTATAAAGGCAGGGCTTAGAGAGCCTCTGCAGCCGTGGCAGGTGTATCATGGTGTTAAGCAGGTCTACCAGCTGAGCGAGGAGGAGATAAACAGGAGGTTCGGTCTCAAGAGCGGTGAGGGGATGGCTATAGCTATTATGGGTGATTTTCTACACGGGGCTATTGGAGGAGGCTTTATATATACAAATAGAGATACGATCTCCGTTGGGATAGTTGTATCGATAGATAGTATGATTGATAGTCTGAAGAAGAACGTGGATAAGGTTGGCAAGCCCCTGGATATCTTGGAGGAGATGATCTCACACCCATATGTATCGAGATATCTCGAGGATGCTAAGCTAGTTGAATACTCAGCCCACAACATACCAAAGGGTTATAAGACCATGCTTGAGAAGCCATTGAGAAGCGGCTTCCTAGTAGTGGGAGACGCACTAGGGGCTTTTGTCAAGATAGGAGGGCTTATAGATGGTATGAGGAGGGCTATAGCAACTGGTATTATGGCTGCCCAAACATATATATATGCTAGGAAGCACCATGACTTCAGCGAGAAGACCCTAGCAGTATATCTAGATCTTCTAGAGCCTATATATAGGGATATAAGGAGATCTGCTAGAAACTCCCTTCTATCCGAGAGCAAGCTCCTCTACGGCCCTGGATACAGGCTTCTCCTCAGGATCCTAGGTAGGAGCGAGACAACGGTGGTTAATAACACCGTTATTGAGAGGGACGCTATACAGAGGATCCAGGAGAGAACGGGGATTCTAGTCTATGAAGAGGATAAGGTATACTCCCATATAAGGGTTGACTATGAGAGGGCTAATAAAGATCCATATAAGCTGTGGGTACCAGCATGCCCGGTTAACTGCTACACAATCTCAGTACCTGGCAAGGGTATCTTCGCATCCTATAGAGATCTCTATAGATATAACCTCGAGATGCTCAGAAGATCTAGAGGATCTAAGGGTAACGGATCCCTAGCCTCAGAGGCAATCAGAGAGACATGGAGAGATGTGGCTAGAGCCGAGGTTAGATTCGACCATGTCGCATGCATATCATGTGGCACATGCTGGGTCATAGGCTATCCAGCGATAGACTTCAACCCAGAGAGAGGGGGGCATGGAGTCAAGTTTAGATATAGCTAGAAACCAGTTTATCCTCTGAATATAGCTGGTTTTCAACTAGGATACTCTGGGTTTATCCGCTCTTAGCCCTGGATCTATATTTATCCTCCAACTCATAGATCTCTGGCCAGCCTATGAAGTCTGTGAACTCTTTGAAATCAGCCATTAGCTCCCTAGCATTTATCGGTGTACCATCCCTTTTAATTATATTGAGAACCTCTTTCATAGCCTTTGTAGCTGCGAGGAGTAGGGCTATAGGGATTATCACAATTTTATAGCCTAGTCTTCTAAGGGTCTCCAGATCTACTGGCGGTGTTTTTGTACCAAAGCCTGCCCAGTTAAAGAGCAGGGGTACCCCTTTGAACTCCCTTGCAATAGCCTCAATCTGCTCTACATTCTCAGGCCCCTCGATAAATAGTACATCAGCCCCAGCCCTATAATACTCCCAAGCCCTTTCAAATGCCCTCTCAATCCCCTCAACAGCTATGGCATCTGTCCTGGCTATGATTAGAAAATCCTTGTTTCTCCTCGCATCTACAGCAGCTCTGATCTTCTCAACCATATCCTCAACAGGGATTAGCTCCTTACGAGCCATATGCCCACACTTTTTAGGCCAAACCTGATCCTCTATATGTATCCCAGCGGCACCAGCATCTTCATAGGCCTGGACAGTCCTGATAACGTTGATCGGGTTTCCATAGCCTGTATCTGCATCAGCTATGACGGGTATGTTAACAGCATCCACGATCCTTCTAACATTGTCAACCATCTCTGTCATAGTGATCAACCCAGCATCGGGATAGCCGAGCATCGATGCAGCTGTGCCAAAACCCGTTATATATACCACTTCAAAGCCTGCAGCCTCAACAAGCCTAGCACTCAGTGCGTCATATGCGCCTGGTGCTACTATTATATCTCTACTCCCCATTAGCTCCCTTAGTCTCCTAGCACCGTTTATCCTCTGTCTCATCAACCTCCTACCCATGACCCCCTATCCCCTTCAACTAATAATCCCACTAATTATAAAACCGGGTTTCATAGTGGGTTTCTCAGTGCTAAGCCCTTTCTAGTTGCACGGTGTGTTTGTTATCCTTAAGATGGAAGTGCTTCTATAGTGCTTCGGCCAAGAGATCATGTAGTCTTTCAACAAAGCCTTTAGGATCGTGTAGCCCTAGTATTTTCACTATAAGCTCGTCGATCTCGCGGCGGTAGTCTCTATAGAGTTGGTGTTTCAAGGGTGGGAAGGTGAGGTTTTTGAGCGAGTTGATCAGTTTTGATGCCTCCTCTAGATAAGTCCTAGCTATCTTGGGATTTGGGATAGGCATGTTTAGATAGTCGTTCTCTAAAAACCTAGTCCAAGTCTCACCTATTTTTCTACTGCCGTAGATGAATAGCAGTAGGAATAGCGAGCTATTGAACCACAGGGCTAGTAGGGGTGCGTATCGGCTGTTATTAATCATTATATAGAAGTTCTTTGTAGCCGTGGTTCTATCTAGGCTTACGATGGCGAAGACCCCTCTATTTCTGAAGGTTGCATCCACTTTATCTGGTAGGAATAGATGTCCGAAGGGGTTTTTCGAATGCATCTGTCTATAGATATGTGAATACCAATATCTACCAAACGATCTAATAGCTGGTAGGGCTGCAGCTGCCTCCACACCCCACTCGATATACCTACGTATATCCCTTGGAAGATCTTCAAGATCTTTAGGAGGGATCGATACGAGGTAGTGATCCGGTTGGACAACTATTTTATCCAGGTATAATCCTGGTTTTCTTAGAGAGGGTATCAAGTACTCCATATCTATTTCAAGCTCCTCCCCTCTATTTATATTTCTCACTATAACCCTATCTCTCCACGCCTTCCCCACAGCCCAGTACCTATTCGGTAGAATAAAGAAGTCAGGGCCATACATCTCAACACCACGTACAATGCTTTGCCTGCCAAGCACATCTTTCCAGAGGGCCAGAACCCCTTGGTTAAGACCGCTAAGTATTGTATCTATTACTAACCGCTTTACCTCACTTTCCTCGAATAAAAGCAGCCAATTCATGTCTAGGATATAAGGTAGTCTATATAGGTCTACGAGGTTAACTCTATAGCCGTGCCCCCCATGGCCAGGGTCTACCCCTAGTATATTCTCCACAAGGGCTGACATGTTAAGGATCTCCTCATCCTCTATCGTTATAAATGCAGTTCCACCGCTATGTTCATATCGCTTCATAGCTATGAGGATTACTTCTTTGAACCCACAGTCTATCGAGAATGCAGGCTCTGCCCTCTGTATCATAGCAGCTACACGGTATCTCTCGCGTAGCAGGCTCTTCACACCTTGGCCATAGATTGTATAGAAGGTCGAGGCTGGCAGGATAGTTGCTAGTAATCCTCCCTCGCTAAGCACTGAGTCTATTAGGAAGAGGGATAGGGCCTGGAGATTGATCTGCCTCCTACTTATAAACCTCGAGTACCCAGCTAAAGCCGCTATCTCCATGAGAAACCCTCTGTAGCTCTCTTCCAACGCCTCCCACCTGGTGAAAGGGGGATTGGTTAATACCGCATCAGCTCTATAGATGTTGCCTCCTCTGAGAGATCTGTCTAAGGAGGCTGTTTTGCCCCAGATAATTTTGAAGGAGTCCCCGCATTTCACATCTATAGCATCATCTATACCGATAACCCCCAGTAGAGAGGCGTATGCCACGATACAGGCTAGAGGCTGTTTCTCCACACCCCATACACGTCTAACCCTATGAACACCTAGGCTCTTGATCGCCTCGGTTAGAGTGATAGCCGTACCCATGAAAGGATCTGCAACAACTATATCGTTTCTCCCCGTCTTCTCAACAAACCTTCTAACCAGAAGACCCATGATCCTCGCGCCCAGAGGCCCTGTATAATATGCTGCAAGCCTTTTCCTCACATCCAAAGATAGAAGACGCGGAACCTCATACCTATATACCTCTATATCCCCATAGGAAACCCTACCCATCTCCTTCCCAATATCGCGGATAATGCTCCCTATGGCGTTTTCATCCACCTCTATCCCGATCCTGCTAAGGAGCTCTCTCATACCTTCAGCACTAAGCCTAATACCTGTGGCATTGACTATATATGCTAGGGAATCAACTAATATCTTATACGCCCTATCCCTATCACTTACCTCTACAGCATCTATACCGAAAGATCTAAGCATCATCCCCTTCACACTCCCAGCACCCTTGTAGAAGCCCGAACCCAACATAGTATAAAAATATTATTCAAAAAAGTGGTATCTGAGCATTCCTAGCTTTTGTTTCTCATTATGAGTAGATGCTCTGTTGGTGTCCTCTCATCCTCTAGCCCTGTCGCTGGGTTTATCCTGGAGTTGAATAGTCTTCTAGATACTATTCTGTCTATTAATGTCTCTATATGTTGGAACCCTAGGCTCTCCAGGTGCTCTCTCAATATCTCATCGATTGGTATCCTAATATTCCTCATTTTAACCGGCCCTACGAATATGGCTATTACCTCTACCCTCTTGCTGTTGTTATTTAGGAACTGGGCTAGGGATTTGAAATATGTGTCGTAGAGCTTGAGCAGCTTTGGATGTCCTAGAGATGCTACCCTAGATCTGTATTCACTATATGTCCTGCTATTAACCTCAGCCTGTGGGGGGTTGTTATATGGTATCTCCTCGTCTATGATCGTCTATGAGCACCCTCATATCAGCACCACTATATCCCAGCCACGCCAGCTCTATCTTGAAGCTCCTGATATACTCCTGAGCCTGTAGGTAGGGAGGCGATGTTATCATTAGCTTCACGTTTCTATCCAGCCTCTCCCTAAGAGAGTCGAAAACCACTAGCCTCCCACCCTCCCTCCAGCTCGTCCTAATCACGACCTCGACCTTCCTAGGCTTGAGAGCATGATACTCTCTAACCTTCTCGTATGTCTCCCTAGCATATTCCCAGTACATCTTCTCCATCTTGGATTTCCAGTCTGTGGATAGGAGTTTCCCAACCCTTTCCTCAGCATATTTAGATCTGTAGAGCTTGGCTATCTTCTCGTCGGAGTAGCTGGAGAACCTTGAGACCTTTAGCAGGGGGATAGCAACTAGGTATGCCAGGCACTCAGAGAGGCTCCTCCTAACAACTCTATGCCAGTACCCCCAAGCCCTTGAAGGGGCTTCTAGGAACTCCCTAGGATGCCAGTAGAATATGTTCTCCCATGCGGGCTTGAAAGGCTCATCATAGCCTCAGCTGATGAGGAGGTGTTTGCTATCCTTGGGGAGGACAGGATCTTATACATCCCCATAGACAGCGACATCGGGAAGGAATATGCTGTGAGGGTTGTCAAGGGGGGTCAGGAATTCCTTGGGCTTCATGTGTCCGCCTTCGCCTCCATACTCCCTGTCCGGCTCCCCATGCCGCCTGCGGGACTACCTCCCATCGGGGACACGGGGAGCTTCATCGGCTGACTTCCTCCCCCTCACATTGCTCATAGAGTTCATAGTACCAGCCTCAAACAAGCTATAGCAGAAAAGCATATAAATGAGAGGGCTGAAGACATTGACATCAAACAACACAAATCAACATAAAAGGTGAAGTAGTTTCATGAGGCTTTCAGGTTGTAAATGCTTATTAACCCCTAATCTTTTTTTTGGGGGATTGTGTTGGGCCCTATGGCTGGTCTAATCAATGTGGGTAGCGCTCTTGTAATGGCTCTGCTAGCCATTTCGATATTCCTGGGTCTTCTACCCCTCACCTCTGTATATGACTACTCTGATCGCTTTCCTTCTATCGATGTATCTATCTCCTATAGAGGCTACACATGGCTTCTACAGGGCTCTGAATCGGAGCCCGAGTTCCTATTGCTGGTGAAGGATAGCTCTGGCAGGCCTCTAAAGGCTATCTATAGCGTCTATGCATGGATGCCCAGCGGCGAGATCAAGGGTCTCGGCATCTATGGGGGGCAAGGGATTATAAGGGCTAACTACAGCGTTCTCAGAGATTTCTCGAGGGAGTGGAGGGAATATCTAGCATCGAGGAACACAGATCCGAGATATGTCTCACCAGGAATAATACTAGTGGGAGCAATACACGAGGATCAAGGAATATATGACAGCATCAAGGGAGTGCCAATAAGAATAGAAGAGATAATAAAGAACAAAAGCATAGCTATAGAAATAATAGAGCATCTAGAGGCTAAGAAACCCATAGCGAACCATAGCAGAAGCCAAGGAAATAGAGGAGTAGCTATCGGAGATATAAAGCTCCAGGGTCAATGGCCCCCTGGAAGTATAAGAGATGTATGCTACTCTGTTCCATGGTATACCGAGTGCTACTACTGGGAATTAGAGGAAAACTACGGATCTGTGATGGGTGTCCCCCTACCAATAGTTGCTGCTATGGTTCGCGGGCCAGAGGCGGATAAAATAGATTCTATTTCTCTGAGGGCTTTCTATAGATCCACGTCGACCGTCAGCCTAAAATTCACGATAACGGCTACTGTGGCTTCGTCATCAACTCCTATAGACTATAGGGTTGTGGGAGCCTCCATGGACCTTAGACAGGACAAAACGTGGCTAGATCAGCATGTTTTATTTAGATCAGGGATCGATTTTACACCGCCAGCTATTCTTGGAATAGGCTTTCTAGGCGATATAGCCGCTGCGAGGTATAGGCTATATGTGATGACATGTCCCTGGGGTTTCTGCTCATCAACCCCAACAGATACCCTTGCAAATATGACACTGATGAGACCCTCAATAGTGGATAATCAGATGATCAGCTATATCATGAAGGATCAGAACCCCTATGATGGCCAGGACATTCTAGAGAATGCCCTGAGACATTACATGCTCAACTGGGCATGGAGCAGGGATTTCAAGAGCCAAAACTATGTCTACTTTGATGTATTCACAGTAATCAATGATCTCAATACCTACCCAATATTCTCAGGATCGGTAAATGTGATAGGCATCCTCTGCGGCGTGTGGAAAATAGCGTGTCAAATTAAGGACAATGCTCCAACTATAATGGGAGCATCAGTAGGAGTGGAGCAGTCTAACCAGGTATATATGCTCTTATTTATAGAAGCACGTCTCAGAAGCGAGTATATTGACATGGGCTACTGGATATGGGCAAACTACTTCTATTCACCATCAACCCTCCTCTATGGGAGTAGTAGAAGCTATATTGGATCCCTCTATGCTGATGTATATGTATATCGCCAGTGACTTGGAAACATATGAAAAAGGAACAACAAGCCCCGCCTTTCAGGGCTAGGTAATGCTTTAAGCATCTGTGTCCCTTAGTCTTTTTTGCGATGAGGATAGCGATTATGAGCCTCGGAAACCTCCTTCCAGCGGCACGTGATAGGCATGCTAGACGCATAAGACTAAACCTATGCCCCTAAGGCTATAATAAAACCCATAACCCCGAGTCCCCTTACAAGGGAGATAGGGGTAACGGGCCGGAGGCCCGGCCCATGGTCTACCGCTGGGCGAGCGGGGCAGTGTGGATGCGTTTAGCGTCCACCAGCTATGAAGCGGTGAGAACCGCCCAAAGGGAACCCCCGCCCTTTTAGGGCGGGGAGGAAGTCAGATGTTTAAACCCTCAGCTCTTCTTCTTCATAACTAGTAGGTGCTCTGTTTGCGTCCTCTCGTCTGGTAGCCCTGTTGCTGGGTTTATCCTGGAGTTGAATAGTCTTCTAGAGACGATTCTATCTATCAATGTCTCCAGGTGCTGGAATCCCAGGCTCTCGAGGTGTTCCCTCAGTATCTCGTCTATCGGTATCCTCTCCGATCTGATCTTTACTGGGCCTACGAATAACGCTATTGTTTCTACTCTGCCGCTGTTTATGTTGAGGAAGTGGGCTAGTGATCTGAAGTATGCTTCGTAGAGCTCTAACAGCCTTTGGTGCCCCATTGAAGCAACCCTAGATCTATATTCCCTATAGAGCCTGCTATTAACCTCCACATCGGGGAGCCTGTTATACGGTATCTCGTGGCTTGCCAAGACTCTTAGATCTGCTCCTGTGAATCCAAGCCATGCTAGCTCTATCTTGAAGCTCCTGATATACTCCTGAGCCTGTAGATATGGTGGCGAGGTTATCATCAGCCTGACATCCCTATCAAGCCTCTCCCCCAGGGAATCAAATACTACTAGTCTATCCCCTTCCCTCCAGCTTGTTCTAACAACTATCTCAACATCCCTTGGGCCAAGTCTTTGGAACTCCCTTATCTTCTCAAGGGTTTTCCTAGACACTTCTCGATGCATTTCAACCATCTTAGACCTCCAGTTCGAGGCTAGTAGCTTCTTAACCTTCTCCTCAGCATATCTAGACCTATATGTCTTAGCTATCTTCTCATCAGAGTAGCTGAAGAACCTAGAGATCTTTAGAAGGGGTATGGCTATGGCGAAAGCTTTAGACTGTTCATCGAGAGACTTAGACCTCCTGAATACCTCCCTATGCCAAAAACCCCAGACCCTGCTAAGAGCCTCGTAGAATCCTCTGGGGTGCCAGTATAGTATATTCTCCCAAGCCGGGTGGAATTGATATCCATAGTCCCAGTCGATCTCGAAGTCTCTAAGCGATATATCGCCTCTATATATCGATGCATAGGTTAGGATACGGGTTACCGGGTTTAGATCCCATAGAATGGCGTTTCTACCAGTAAGGGTTGCCTCGATAGCAACACTTCCATACCCGGCAAAGGGGTCGAACACCCAGTCACCAGGCTCTGTATATCTCTCGATAGCATATCTAATAACCTGGGGGATAAACTTAGCAGGATACATATAGAGGTTATGGGTAGCATAGCCAGTACTAGGAATACCCCTAACAAGTTCTCTAAACAAGACCTCCCTATAGACACCAGATCCCGTTCCTCCCTAGATGTTCATTCCAATCATCCTATATAAGTTCTTGGTCACATCTAGGGAGTTCCACCTCGCCCATAGATCACGGGTTATCACTATGGGCTCATGGGTGGCTGTGGAGCCCAACGCATGGGGCTCCCATCTAGGATAAGCCCGCCAGGGCTTGGAGCAGCGCTCCCATTACCCAGGCAGAATCTAAATATATAAGCTTATCCTCTAAACATCAAAAAGATTTCAGCCCACACATAGAGATCATAACCTCATATATTATTTTATCTTAAAAAGCCGCTCCAAGTGCTAGGATCTTTTGAGAGCTATTTTGAAAGGGCTTCCTTATAACAGTGAAGCTTCCTTCTTTTGAATAAAGGGGATTGGCTTGTGGGTTGTAGGATAGAGGACAGGTTAATTATAGCTGCTATGTTTTTCTTGTTAGTGCCTCTACAAGTCTGTTTATTATCAGATCTCTCAGGCTATCCATGCTAGCCCTCATCTGCTTCATATCAGCTTCTAAACCCTCAACTCTTTTCTCAAGGGCTTCAACCCTCTTCTCTAGGAGCTCGATCCTCATGGTTAGGTTTTTCTCAACCTCCCCAATCCTCTTCTCTAGCATGTCCATTCTCTTCTCAATAAGATCCATTCTCCTCTCTATAGCGTTCATCCTCTCTGATAGGCTCTTCTCCAACGCCTCCATCCTTGTCTTTAGACTCTCCTCGAGGCTAGCCATTCTCTTCTCTATGGCATCCATTCTAGCCTCTAAAGTCCTCCTAGTAGCCTCCATAAGTAGGAAGCCTACTTCCCAGTCGCTCAGCTTCTCACCCTTGAGGGCCTTATCAACGATCTTCTTAGCATACTCTGTAAGAATAGATGCTATGACATCTATACCAATAGATGATGCTTGATCAGCCATAGACCTCTAGATATAAATGTTATAAAAGCTAAAAAATGCTACCCCGTTAATTCTAATATCCTTAGATCTCTAGGGCATTTAGAGGTGTTATGGAGCTTAATTATATATTTAATTATTGCTTAAGGGGTTGATCTAGGTTTTTGTGGGTTTTCAGGAGTTCTTTTAACATGTTTTTGAACGCGTAGTGTAATATGCTTCCATGCTTTAGATATTCGATCTCGGCTCTGGTTTCTACTCTAGCTATTAGCTCGACTGTTGTTCTAGACCCATCTGGCCTCTTGATCACGAGGTTCACCTTACCCCTTGGAACAAGGTTCTTCAAGCCCACTATGTCAAATAGCTCGTCTCCTCTGAGTCCCAAGGTGTCTGCGTTGACCCCGCTTAGGAATTGCAGAGGTATTATACCCATCCCCACTAGGTTGGCCCTGTGGATTCTCTCGAAGCTCTCCGCAATAACGGCTCTAACCCCTAGAAGCCTAGGTGCTCTCGCAGCCCAGTCTCTAGAGCTTCCAAGCCCGTATTCCTTGCCCGCTATTATGAGTAGGGGCACGCCTTCCCTCATATATCTCATTGCTGCATCGAAGACAGTCATGATCTCTCCTGAGGGGTAGTGTATTGTGTAGCCCCCAGCGATGTCTCTAACCATTTTATTTCTAACACCCTTGCTAGCGAATGCCCCTCTCATCATTACCTCGTGATTGCCTCTTCTAGCTCCATATGTGTTGAAATCCCTTGGCTGGACCCCTAGGCTCTGTAGATATTTACCAGCAGGGCTATCGGGATCTATCCTCCCGGCTGGTGATATATGGTCTGTGCTTATCGAGTCCCCGAGTATTAGGAGTGGCCTTGCATTATATATATCCTCTAGCACAGGCTCTCTATTGGGGTCGAAGTCATCTAGGAATGGGGGTCTCTTTATATATGTGCTCTTGGGATCCCACTCATATAGAGCCCCGCTGGGGGCCTCGAGCTTCTTCCAGGCCTCTGGAGCATCCTCGTATATTCTAGAGTACTTCTCTATGAATAGCTCTGGCTTTATAAACTGCTCCATGATCCTCCTGATCTCCTCCCTACTCGGCCAAAGATCCTTTAGATATACAGGGCCCCTAGGCCCTATAGCTACAGGCTCTCTCGAGAGATCCTTGTTAACCGTCCCAGCAAGGGCGTAGATCACAACGAGCATTGGTGACATTAGATAGCTAGCCCTAACATCTGGGTGCACCCTACCCTCGAAATTCCTATTCCCTGAGAGCACTGCTACCCCCATAATCCCGTCCTTGACAAGGGCATTGGATATCGCCTCTGGGAGTGGGCCTGAATTGCCTATACATGTTGTGCATCCATACCCAACCACGCTGAAGCCCAGCTTCTCTAGATACTCTAGAAGCCCTGATCTAGCTAGATACTCGGTAACAACCCTGGATCCAGGTGCCATGCTTGGCTTCACATGCTTTGGAAGTGATAGGCCGAGCTCAACTGCTTTCTTGGCTATCAGGCCTGCCCCTATCATCACCTCTGGGTTGCTTGTGTTTGTACAGCTCGTTATAGCTGCGATCACGACATCGCCATCTCTCAGAGTGATCTCCTCGCCATCCAGCTTGATCCTCTTCTCAATAAAGCCCGGCTTCTTCCTCCTCTCCTCAACAAACCTCGCAAGGCTCTTAGGCACTTCTGAGAAGCCAAGCCTCTGCCATGGAAGCACGGGTCCTGAGATGCTTGGCTCAACAGTGCTTAGATCTAGCTCAACAACCTCTGAATACTCGACATGCTCCTCCCAAGCCCTTCCAAATAGGCCCTGGGCCTCCATATATCTCCTTACAAGGGCGACATGCTCCTCAGGCCTCCCTGTGAGCCTCAGATATCTCAGCGTCTCCTCGTCAACTGGGAAGAGAGATATTGTGGATCCATATTCAGGCGCCATATTAGCTATTGTAGCCCTGTCAGGGACAGATAGCTTTGAGACCCCCTCTCCGAAGAACTCAACGAATTTACCAACAACATTTCTCTTCCTCAGAAGCTCTGTAACAGTTAGAACCACATCTGTTGCAGTTACACCCTCCCTCGGCTCTCCATATAGATGCACACCGACAACCTCTGGAAGAGGTATTATCACTGGTTGCCCCAGCATAGCTGCTTCAGCCTCAACACCCCCTACACCCCATCCTAGAACGCCTATGCCATTCACCATAGGCGTGTGGGAATCTGTTCCGATAACAGTGTCGAAATAGGCTACATAGCTACCCTGGATCTCCTCTGCTATGACAACCTTTGATAAGTATTCCAGGTTCACCTGATGTATAATCCCTATACCCGGTGGGAAAACCCTGAAGTTCTTAAAAGTGTTTCCAGCCCATTTGAAGAGCCTATACCTCTCGGAGTTCCTCGCAAACTCAAGCTCTATGTTCTTTTTAAGAGCATCTGGAGATCCCCAGAAATCCACCTGGACTGAGTGGTCTATAATAAGGTCTACAGGCACCTTTGGATTAACCTCCATAGGATCTATGCCGAGCTTGGCAACATATTCCCTCATAACAGCCAGATCTAGGATCAGGGATGTGCCTGTGAAGTCCTGTGTTATAACCCTAGCAACCTTGAAGGATATCTCGCCCCTAGGCGCCCTAGGATCCCACTTAACGAGGTTCTCGATATCCTCATCCCCTATTGTAACCCCATCATAGTTCCTGATCATGGATTCAAGTATAATCCTTAGGCTAATGGGTAGCCTAGATACATCTATACCCTCCTTCTCCAGAGCCGGTAGGCTATAGTATATATATTTCCTTCCACCCACTTCGAGAACAGATCTAATATGGTCTCTCAAAAAATCACCTCTAGCCATGAAACCCCCTCACCGAGATATAAGCAATAAAGAGATATATAAGCTAAGTACGATATATTCATAACCATATCTCTATGAAAATCGCTATGACCGATCCTGGGGCCTTCTAGCTATGGCTACCTGTTCTATAAGCCTTGTAGCTCCTAGGAGTAGCTCCATTGGAATCACTATCTTTGTGGATGGGGTGCTAGAGATCGATTTAAGGGCTTCTAGGTATTGCAGATAGAGGGTATTATGATCAACTCTGGAGGCCGCTGCATTCACGAGCTCCAAAGCCTTTGAGATCCCCTCAGCCCTGAGGATCTCGGCCTGTTTATCTCCTTCTGCTCTTCTTATCTGCGACTCCTTATAGCCCTCTGCCTCGAGTATTGCTGCTTGCTTCTTACCTTCAGCCTCTAGGATCATTGCCCTTCTAGTCCTCTCAGCAGACATCTGTCTTATCATAGCCTCTTGAACCTCTTTAGGAGGCTTGATCTCTCTGATCTCGACGGAGGTTACTTTGATCCCCCATCTATCTGTGACTTCATCAAGCTTAGCCCTTAGAGTGCTGTTTATATACTCCCTCTTAGCTAGCACATCGTCTAGAAGAAGATCCCCAACTATAGCTCTCAAAGTGGTTACAGCAATGCCTGTGGATGCTGTTACATAGTTGCTAACAGCTGTAACCGCTTTCACGGGATCGAATACCTTTAGATATACAAGAAGATCTATATCTACTGGT
>JAWAXC010000016.1 GCA_038897115.1 Sulfolobales archaeon
ATGGATGGATATGACATTGTAAGGGTAGCCCTGATAAGGGGGTTGAGAGCTATAGCTGTAACAGATCACAATACATTCTCAGGATATAAGCTAGCATTGGAGGCGGTTGAGAGGATAGGAGCCAGCCTAGTAGTGATCCCCGGTATCGAGGTGAGAACAAGTAGAGGCGATCTAATAGCGCTATGTGAAAACCCAGAGCCCGAGATAGAGAGGGCTGTTGGAAAAGCGCCAGAGGAGATCATAGATCTCTCCAGGGAGAGGGGGTGTGTTACATATGCACCACACCCCTTTGACATAAGAAGGCTGGGGCTGGGAAGAGCTATATATGGTTTAAAGCTAGATGCCATCGAGGTATTCAATGCATTATCAGACCCCCTATCGAATAGAAAGGCTGAAAAGGCTAGGAGAGAGCTCGGGATAAGCGGTCTATCTAATAGCGATGCCCATGTAAAGGGCTTTGTAGGAGTCTCACACAATATATTCGAGGTAGGAGATCTAAGAGCTGAGGATATCCTAGAGGGGGTTAGAAGAGGGCCGCAAATGCTGGTTAAGGCGAGGCCTGGGATAACCAGCTATCTATCCCATATACTAAGGGTGAGAAGAGATGGAGCTAGATGTAATATATAGAAACGTGAAAAATAATCGATAAAGAAGGGGAAAATAAACCATATCAGGGAACTGGATATCGATAGAGTATGGGTTAACAATATTCGGCGTATAATTAATAAAGCTATGGTGGTTCCTTGAAGGCCCTCATATACTGGCCCTTAGCGAAGGAGGAGACCAGAAGGATTATTGAGAAGGGCTTATCCGAAGATCTAGATCTTATATGGGCGTCAAGCCTCGAAGACGCTGTGAAGGCCGTGGCTGAAGTCGAGATCTATATTGGGTCTGCACAGAACTGGGTTCTCGAGAAGGGGGAGAAGCTATTATTCCTCCAAGCAACACATGCAGGTGTAGATAATCTAGATCTTGGGCTGGCGAAGAGGAAAGGTGTTACCGTTGCTAGTGCGAAGGGTGTTAACTCTTTCTATGTAGCTGAAATGGCTCTAGCTCTCATGCTATCTCTTGTTAAAAGGATCCCTGAGTTTGATAGAATGGCTAAAAGAGATATCTTTCCACCCTATAGCTGGGAGTATTCCACTAGAACTCTGAAGGGCAGAACCATCGTAATACTGGGGTATGGGGGTATTGGAAGGGAGCTTGCAAGGCTTTTAAAACCATTCGGAGCGAGGGTTATAGGTGTTAGAAGGGAGGGTGGTGCTAGTGATGGCTATGCGGATCTGGTAATTAGTGTTAAAGATCTAGAGAGATATATTAGTGAGGCCGATTTCCTAGTTATAACAGCCCCCCTCACTAGAGAAACTAAGGGGCTTGTGAACAAAGATCTACTCTCTAGAATGAAGAAAGAAGCATATATAGTCAATGTTGGTAGAGGCGCTATAATAGATGAAGACTCATTATACGAAACGCTATCCAGCGGGTCTATCGCAGGCGCGGCCCTAGATGTCTGGTGGCTATACCCAGGCAGGGGTCAGGGTAGGGCTTACTCTTCGAGGGGGATACATATGATTGATAGAGTTATCGCAACCCCACATAGAGCTGGCTTTGTTGAGGAGGCTGAGAGGGATATAGCGATCTTTGTTGTGGAGAATGTTAAAAGGTTCATCAGGGGGGAGGAGCCATATGGACTTGTAGATCTTGATAAGGGCTATTAATAGGATTAAAAGCTATTTCAAGGAGTCAGATCCCATGAGATCTTGCCCTGGAGATACTCATCAACCGCTTGAGCAGCCTTAAGCCCAGAGGCTATGGCATTCCCTATAAGGCTAGGCCCTGTAACAACATCGCCAGCAGCGAAAACCCCCTTCATAGTTGTCCTCATCTTCTTATCAACCCATATCGTGTTATCCGGGTTTATCCTTAGCTCCTTATCATATATAGGTGGTGTGGGTATCTCGCCAATAGCTATTAGAGCCGAGTCTATCTCTAGAATAAACTCAGACCCCTCAATAGGTATTGGCCTAGGCCTACCACTCTTATCAGGCTCGCCAAGCCTCATTCTAATTAGCTCAACACCGGTTACACCTCTCTCCCTATCTCCTAGGAATCTCTTCGGCGCTGCCAACTCGATCCATATTACTCCTGACTTTATAAGCTTCTCTATCTCATGCCTCCTAGCAGGAGCCTCGTTAATAGTTCTCCTATAGATCATATATACTGTATCCGCACCAAGCTTCTTAGAAACCGCTGCTGCATCAACAGCCGTTAGTCCAGCACCTATAACAGCTACTCTCCTCCCAAGCGGTGGAAGATCCTCGAACCTCTCATAGCCAGCCTCTGCTCTGCAGTAGTGGAAGAGATAGTGGAATGCAGAATATACCCTAGGCAGATCCTCCCCCTCTATATTAAGCCTCCTCTCAGCCCATGTACCCGTAGCTATTATAACTGCATCATAACTCCTTAGGATCTCGTTAAACCCTATCTCCCCATCTCTATAGCCATTCCCAGGAACCACCTTCACCCTCTGGTGGAACTTAACACCCAGCCTAGCAAGATCCTGTGTACCCTCCCTCACATTCTTCTTCGGAATCCTGAAATCAGGGATACCATAGATCAGCAGCCCCCCTGGCTCCTCCATCATATCAAAGACATGCACCTCATAACCCCTACATATCAGGTAGCCCGCAGCAGCCAACCCAGCAGGGCCAGCACCTATAATAGCAACCCTTTTATCAAGCTTTTTCTGGGGAGGCGTGCTACATCTTGAAAATTTCAAATAGCTTCCCATCTAGATTATGCTCTCAAAGCCAATAAATACTGAGGCTCTATCAAAGGAGAACCTGGGGAAAACCTTTGATTATATATGAATACCTATGAATAGCCGTGGCTACAACAGTAGATATTTATTTAAGGTTGCATAGATATAGTTAGAGTGGTTTATCTGAAATTATCGAGGATTGTAGAGAGGTTCCTAGAGGAATACTGTAGAGAGACGCGAGAGGACTTCGAAGAGCTCATAAGATTAATAGAGAGGATTAGAAAGAGAATCGAGGAGGATAAGGATCTAACAAACCATCCAGCGATATTGAAGAAGCTGGATAAATTTAAAGAGGATTTCGAGCAAAAGGTTAGATGGACGATGATGAGATACACAGACCCGGAGGAAGAACCTATATGTGTGAGTGAAGCAATGCTCCGGCTAGATTTCTACGAGAAAAAGCTGGCCGATCTAGAGAGAGAGCTGGGACTCGTTAGAGATGCTGAGGCTGAGAAGAAGAGGCGTCGCCGCATACGCAAAGATCCCTGGGAGGATTATCCATTACCAATTATATAGAAGCATAGCACCAAGCTATAATAGATTAAAATGGAGATCGATGGGTTGAAGGTAAGCTAGAGGTTGAAGTTCTCTAGGAACCACTGGGCTGCAAGATCTAGATTCACTGGTTTATTCTGTATCTGAGAGCACTCCCTAGTTTTAGATGCAACATACTCCATCTTACCCATATCCTCATCGGAGAGGTTTAGAAGCCCCACAATCCTACCATTCAGCATCACAGCTAGCCTTCTGGAGAGGGATGCTTGCTCAATAATTCTCAGCGTCTCCTTATCAAGGGGGTCTAGGAAAGATGCGAGGAGAACCCTCTCCCCCTCTACAACGATATCCACACCTATAACAATTACACATCCATGGGGGGTTGAAATAGCCAGACCAGTTGCCCTAGAATCTCTTGGAATAGCTATATCACCCCATAGATCGGATTCTTTAACCTCTATAGCTATAGCGTCCTGAACACTTCTCACATACCCTCTCACAACTAGAACCATAGCCCATCTATATCCATGATCCCCTCAGCTCTTATAAGGACTAGATAATACATTAAACCAAATAACCTCCTCCCACTCCGAAGGCCAGAGCTTTTTGATCATATGATTTGAAGGGCTTGCTTTCCCTTGACCAGGCTTTTTAGATATATAGATAGCTGGGATAAACATACATGGATAAGCTGTTATGGCTAAACCCATGTTACATGATCTAAGTAGCTATCCATTTCTAGTGGATCTAGATAGGTTCCTTGAGAAAGAGGGGCTTCCCAGAAGCATTGAAGATCTACTAGCCTCTAGATATGCGGAGATCGGATTTAAAAGGGTTATCGCGGATATCGAGGGTGTCTTTAACTCTAGCGAGGGTCAAGACTATATCGAGAAGATCCTCGGCTTCTACATGGGCGCCTTATTAGCATCTATGACAGAGGATAGGAGGATCTATAGAAGATTCTCGGAGGCTGAGGCTGAGAGGGTGTATAGGCATCTCCTCAGCTCCTCCCCCGAGGATGTGATCTACATTATATCTCTTATGGGCTATAGGGTTGAGAGGACTCGGGAGGAGGAGCTATGCACCGCCATAGGGTTCGAGAGATCCTCCTATGGGTTGAAGTTTAGATGCTACTCCTATAAAATCCCCCTCCCAGATTATCTGAGGATCCTTACAGCTACAGGGATCTCTGATCCGAGGTATAGGCTTGTCAATAGACCTGTGAGCAAGGGGTATGTATATATTGAGAATAAAGAGATGTTAGCAAGGATCTGCTCATCACTGGCAAGGATAAGGATAGAGGGTATGCTGAGGCCCCGTCCAGTGCATGAGGCTGCTAAACCATATGTTGATGAGATCATTAGAAGGGCTAGGGAGAAGCTGGGTGCTAGGGAAGGAGATGCTAAGGCCGAGGAGAGCGGCCGTGATATTAAGAGATATTCTTGGATCGAGAAAATAGTATCCACAGGCCTGCCAGATGGTAGGAAGAGATTTCTACTATATGTGCTGACCCCCTACCTCGCAACCATACTCAAGCTTGAGGAGGATGATGCTTTGAAGATTGCTAGGGAGTTCCTCGATAACAGCTGTAGGAACTATGGAAGCTGTGGCAAGGTATATGACTCCTGGATTAGATCAGCGTTTAAGGGCGCAAAGCAAAAAGGTATAAAGCCGGCGAGGCTTGAGAGGCTTGATGAGGAGGTTAGAAAGATTATCGAGGAGATCCTCTCGAAAGCATCCTAACACTATATATAGCCCTTTCAACAGCTGTATAGCCTGTTAGAACTGTGAACACAACCATAGCGATATCCATAGCCTCCCTGCTTAGGAGGCCTATAAGCATAACTATGATAAGGCCGAAGATCCTCTCACCCCTCTCCATAAGGCCAACACCAGAGATATAGATCCCTAGGGACTCGGCTCTAGCCCTCACATAGCTTATCAATAGACTCAACCCCGCAGCTATATATACCAACACTGGTGAGACGCCCAACACCATCAGCGACCCTATATATGCTAGATCGGATATCCTATCACATAGAGAATCTAGGAAAGCTCCCCTGCTACTCACACGGCCAGAGGATCTCGCGACCTCCCCATCTATAGCGTCTAGCAGTGATGAGATAGCTATTGCTATTAACGCACCTATGATCCCGTGGAGATATGCTGCGAGAGGAGCCATCATAGCAACCACGAGACCTGAGATCGTTATTACATTGGGATCTATATTGCTTCTTGCAATAGCTAGTGCAATAGGCTTTAGAGGCCTTACCAAAGCCCCCTTTATCCTGTTAAGCATCTACCGCCTCCCCAGAATCTCTGCAACCCTATTATATGCCCTGGAAAAAACCTCCCTACCAACTGTGAGGAGCTCGCCATTATCTACAACAATATCGTTACCAACGATTACAGTCTCGATTCTAGGGGCGCCCGATATAACTAGATCGGCGGCAACCGCCTCATTCACAAGAGCCTCGGGGATCCACCATGGTGGCTGGGATATATCTAGTATTATTATATCGCTAAACCTCCCAGGCTCTATAACACCTGTGTATAGACCAACCTTGTTAGAGGCCCATATAGTTGCGCTCCCAAGTATATCTAGGGGGTTGAAACCCCTGATCCTGGCTATTGTGAAGTGTCTATTAAGAGACCAGGAGAGATCTCTATAGATCCCATATCCCGATCCTGGTTGCCAGAGATCCATGTGATCCTCGGTATAGATCGATAGATCTGGTTTTACACCGCACTCCAAAGGCGGATCTACATAGAGGATCCTATCGCCCCTCAATCTACGGCAGGCGTCACCATATACTATCAACGGCATATCGCTTGGGATCAAGCCCATCTCATCCCCCCTTACAGCGGATTCCGAGCATATAGAGCCTGTAACTAGGATTGAGGAGTTATCCCTTCTATGCCACTTCCTAGCCGAGCTAGAGATCTCTCTAGACCATTCATCCCTATCAAAGCCCTTTTCAAGGCATGGAGCTGCTATAATCCTTAACCCCACATTCTCTGCAGCCTTCACAATCGGCTCTACATATCTATCCACAGATAGGACAGTGGTTATCCCCCTCACAGCTAGTGCTGCGAGTGAGATTGTAGATATAAGCTGTAGATCGTTGTTACTCATATTATCAATAATATCTTCTATATTTTTAACACCTCTCCCTAAGATGCCTCTGAATGGATAGATGGCGAGCCTTGAGAAGAGAGCTATTAAGCCTGGAATAGCTAGCTTCCCCCTACCCCCTATAACTATATCTGGGATCTCGAGATCCTCTGGAGGCGATCCAGGACCAACGCTTCTGATCAAACCATTATCTATAAATATATATCCCCTACCTATCAGCCCCTCATATTTTGTTGACATGGTCAATATCGAGATATCCTCTATAAGGATCTTCATCGCTATCTCCTCACAATACTTGGGTAGAAGTATTTCTTACCACTCCTCTCCTTCAGAGAATCCCACTCACTCAAGATCCTCACAGCCTCGTTTGCAACCCTTATCATGAGATCAACTCCTGCGTCTGGCACAAACTCGCCCGTCTCTCTATTCGCTATAACCGAGCATATAGCCCCAGCCCTAGCACCATATATATTGCTTAGCGTGAAGATCGTTGCAGCCTCCATCTCGAAGTTAATCACATTCGCATCCCTCAAAACCCCCACAAGATCCTTGGACCATGGAGGCATATAATCCCTATAACCAGGCCTACCCTGCCCAACATAGAAGCTATCGGTGCTAGCCGTTATACCAACAACATATCTAGCACCGAGAGCCTCTGCAGCCTCTATCAATGCTAGGACAACCTCGTAGCTCGCTACAGCTGGGTATTCCGGGAATATATAGGCTCTGCTAGCACCATCCATCCTCACAGATGCTATAGAGATCACAAGATCCCCTATCCCAACATCCCTTCTAAGGGAGCCCGTAGTCCCAACTCTTATAAAGGTATCTGCACCAACTCTGAGGAGCTCCTCAACAGCTATAGCGGTTGAGGGCCCCCCAATACCGGTGGAGGTGGCTGAGATCCTAACCCCTTTATACTCACCAGTATATGTTACATACTCCCTATGGCTAGCAACATGCCAATATCTATCCCAGGTTCTAGCGATCCTGGGAACCCTCTCCGGATCTCCTGGAAGCAATACATATCTAGCCACATCCCCCTCGCCAACCAGTAGGTGGTACTGCTTACCAGCTATGGTTGGCTTTTCAGAAAGCATTTCAGACCCCCTCTATCTTGTTAATCCTCCCCCCATAATAGTGATAGGCCTCCTTTATCCAGACCTCTATATCTAACCTAATATCAAAGACAATATATTTATAAAGCCTATTCCTCTGACATAGGGTAGAAACATTAGGATCTTTTAGGGTTGTTCATATCCTTTTTAAAGCTGTTAGACATCCCGATGCTATGTATCTATCAAGGCTATGTCTCCCCACTGCTTCACCATGCTCCTTAGCATATAACAGCTTAAATAATGGGTTAGCTAATGATCTAGATTCCCTATTAAAACTATTCTGCGGCATTCATTATCGCCTCTACATATATCTCCTACGAGGTTCTCGACCTCGTTTATAGAGCTCTTAGCTATTTCATCAACCCTATAACCTAGATCCATATATCTTCTAGCCTGGATATATGTTGATAGCTTATCACATATATGGGCTAGCTTAGATGCTGTTGAACTGCCATCTCTATACTCTTTATATAAGTTATAGATTGCCTCAGATCCTATTGCTCTTACAGCCCTCTCCTCAATCTCCTCCTTTATATCTCCAAGCTCTCTAGAGGTATATCTATTGAGATCCCCCATAACCCCTTCTCCAATATCATGTACAAGGGCTATCACCACAGATCTTATAGCATCATCATAGCCTATAATGCCCAGCCTAGCTAGCCTATAGCCTATCTCAAGGCATATGATAGAAGCCTCATATATATGGGATGCCACAACCTCCGCTAGAGCTGGGGGAACACCCCTCTGAACCCACCCTGTTCTAGGCATGTTCTTAAGCGCTTCTAGCACTTCGAGGAGCTTCTCCAAAGGTCTATCTACCAAACTATGGTATCAGCCATAGGTTATAAGCGGGTCTAGAAAGTCCACTGGAAGGGGCTTCCCAGCCTTGGTTATCTCATCATACTTCCTCTCGAGGAAAGCTATGAAGACAGGGCATGCCTCGAACCTACCGTCTCTATCACATCTCTCACCAAGCCTTAGGAAGCATGCAACCGTCTTCTTATCATAGTATGGACAGATCTTGTGGTACTGCTTAGCACTCCTTATCATCCTCTCAACCCACCTCTTCTTAGGATCCTTCTTAGCTTTAGCCTCAAGATCGAGTGCCCTTCTAATCTCCTCCTCAGAGATCTTATAGCTCATAATACTCACCCCACGATCTCTTCCCAATCCTTATATATATGTGGCATCAGCGGTATATTAGCTTTAACGCCCTTGGCTACTGTTTTTGAGTTTCACAATGGCTATGGTTGCTGATGTTAAATGCGTTCACCCTTAGTGCTATGATATATGCATCTACAGCATGTCTATCCAATCCTCCCATTCATAACCCAAGGCTCAGAAACTTTGTAGCTAGCTGCTTAGTTAGAAAACAGCACTATGATCTCTATGAGCAGTGCGAGGGGGAGAAAGCCGCCCGAAGAAGCTCTCCACACTTCCAAGAGGAGATCAGCCCCCATAGGCTGTGTGGAGAGAGGATAGAGTGTTGAGGGCGAGCGAAGATATAAAACACTATGAACCGCTATGAAGACCCAGCCTCGCATAGACTCCAATGCTAGGGATAAGCCCTCTTCATAAGGTTTAATTAGATGAGTAGATAATACTTTAAACAACTATATATTTATTAGTAAGATTGTATAGCTATTAATATAGATGGCTAGAGGCGGGGTATCTAAGAGATTTAATTAGCCAGTTATAATTTTTGAAACGAAAAAATATTGG
Source organism: Sulfolobales archaeon (assembly GCA_038897115.1). NCBI lineage: Archaea > Thermoproteati > Thermoproteota > Thermoprotei > Sulfolobales > Sulfolobales archaeon. Next base: position 9,293 of record JAWAXC010000016.1, read on the forward strand.
GGGATTTTGCTTAAAAAGGCAATAATACCTCTTGGAGGTCTTGGAACAAGGCTATACCCCCTCACGGTTGATACTTCTAAGGCAATGGTTAGATTCCTCAATAGACCTTTAATCGAGCATATCCTGGTCTCACTAGCATCTCAGGGTATTAAGGAGTTCTATATAGGTGTTAGCGGTTATTACAACTACACACAGATCCACGACTATCTCGGGGGTGGTGAGAGGATCGCATCTCTTCTGGGATTACCAGCCGATACTGTGAGGGTTAGGTATCAACCCAACTTCGTCACAAGTGGTAATGCGGAGTCTGTTAAGATCTTGATGGACTACTACGATATAAGAGAGCCTGTCTTGGTTGTGCAGGGTGATATAATCTTCAACATAGATCTATATGATCTCTGGGAGGCACATAGATCTTCAGGTGCTATAATGACAATAGTCCTTAAAGAGCTAGATCCAGGTGAGGATATCAGGAGATTCGGTGTGGCAGTGCTAGATAGAGATATGATGATAAAAGGGTTCATCGAAAAACCTAGATCACCTGAGCAAGCACCATCAAGACTTATAAATACTGGGATATATGTTGTAGGGCCCTGGATAAGGGAGTTCTTCGAAGATGAGAGAGGTAGGAGGATGAGGGAGAGTGGGCAGACGGACTTCGGAAGCCATGTAATCCCAGAGATCATATCTAGAGGGGAGAGGGTGAGAGGCTATATCATGAGTGGATATTGGTTTGACATTGGCACGCCCGAGAGCTATATGAAGGCATCATTCTACCTCTTGAGAACCCTTAGTAAAGAGGAACTCAGGGTTACCAGGGTATATGGTGGGGTTAAGATGATGGGCAGAAGCTCCTTATCAAGGACTCTTCAGGAGAGGATCATAGGTATGATTGAGAAGAAATTAGTAAAGGTTGAGGGCGATATACTCCTAGGCAGGCATATAGATCTAGGTGAGGGGGTTGAGTTATGGGATGCCATAATAGATAACTATACAATTCTCATGAAGGGCTCTAGAATCATAAGATCCATAGTAATGGATAGATGCGTAATAGGGGAGAAAGCCTCGATTGAGGGGAGTATATTGGGGAGACATGTATATGTTGGAAGAGGGGCTAGGATCGTAAATAGCGTTATTGGAAACAACGTGGTTATAGGCGAGGGAGCCATAGTCATGAATTCAAAGATATGGCCTGGAAAATCCGTTGAGCAGGGTTCTGTGGTAGAGAATAAGGTTTATATGTAGCTAGGTTTTTAAAGTGCGGAGGTCTATCTTGAGGGTTTTAGCAATAGATCCTGGGACAATATCAACAGGGGTTATAGTGGTATCTGGTGACACGTTGGAGGAATACTATGAAATCCCATCATCAGTGCTCAGCTCAGATCCTGAGGAGCTATTTAGAGATATAGAGAGGCATAAACCTGATATCATTGTTGCGCCATCGGGCTACGGCCTACCCCCGATAGATATTAGAAAACTTAGCATTGGGGAGAGGCTCTCAGCGCTCATGATCTCTGAAGATGATCCAGGAATATTTGAGTTGAAATACATATCATATTTCTTGAAAAACATCGATAGGCTAGAGATCCCTGTTATAGGGATTCCAGGGGTTATCAACCTAGCTAGCATACCAATTAGCAGGAAGATCAATAGATTCGATCTGGGGACCGCTGATAAAGTAGCTGTTACTGTTCTAGCATCTATAATACATAGTAATGGAGATCCCGAGAGGCTTTCGAAAAGCAGCTTCATAGTCCTCGAACTAGGAGCCTTCACAGCTGGGATAGCGGTTAGAGATGGTAGAATCGTTGATGGTGTTGGGGGGACGCTATTCCCGATAGGGATCATATCTAGTGGTGGTTGGGATGGGGAGATAGCTGTGATGCTCGGTAGAAGAATCTATAAGAGGGATCTCTTCAGAGGCGGTCTTAGAGATATATGTGGCGAGATAGATATAGAGGTTATAAAGAGCAAATGCCCAGAGGGTTATGAGAGATATCTTGAAGATATAGCGAAGACGATAGCTATGCTATCAACATCTATTCTCAGGGGTAGAGGCTCTAGATCATGGGGTGATATAAAGGTATATATATCGGGGAGGGGTGCTGTTAAAACCCTTATAAACGATCTATCGAGTGGCTATGGCATAGACATAGAGATCCTCAAAAGCTACTATGGGAATAGGGTTAAGAGGGCTGCTGAAGGCGCTGCCCTCTATGGCCTTGCATGGGCTGGGTATAAGGATCGAAGGCTTCTAGAGGTGCTAGGCATATTTAACTGGGTCCCCACAAGGCTTATCCTCTATGGGTGGGAGTAGAAATAGGGATCTAGCTCTAGCCGCTCTGGAGAAGCTCTAGATTATTAGATCTGAGGGACATCCTTTAGCATAATAGAGACTTGGAAACACCATTTATTTAGGGTTAGATAGCTATCATATCTTAGTGGAGTATTTGAGGGCAAGGATCCTCGCGCTAACCTCCCTAGCACACTATATAAACGATGGCTGTGGCATAGCATATGCCACGACATACCCTATATTCATAAATAGGGGCTATAGCTATCTAGATGTTTCATTCGTCTCCGCATCCTATCTCGCAACATCAGCTGTTTCAAGCATATTTATGGGAAGACTGGGAGATATTGTTAAAAGGCCTGCCATGCTGCTTGGCTCTGGAATAGCTCTGTGGTCGCTAGCGATCCTCATGCTCGGGCTATCGATATATAGTATTGGGGAGTGGATCTCAACCCCCCTCCTCTATATCTCAGCCCTTATAGGGGGTGTTGCCAGCTCTATCTACCACCCGGTTGGTGCGAGCATATTATCGAGTTATTTTATATCAGATAGAGGTCTCGCCCTAGGGATTAACGGTGCCATGGGGGCTCTTGGGAGAACTAGCTATCCCTTGATCATAACGCTGTTGCTCAGTATAACAACAGCTGGTTTAATACCCCTAGCACTAGTATCTCTAGCCTCGGCTATGGCGATATTCATAGCTATTGGGGGGATTGTGCAGAACAGGGAGAGAGATCCAGGAGGGGCTTCTATAGCAATACCAAGAGAGGTTATACCCTCGATAGCAATTCTAGCCTCTATCGCAATTGCAAAGGGGATCCTCTCCCAGGGGGTTGTAACATATCTATCTACCTTCATAAATCAGAGGCTCGGGATATCCTACGGGGTCGAGGTTGGGGCTCTAACATCACTAGCACTCGCAGGATCGATAGTCTCCCAGCCGCTCCTTGGAATGCTCTCCGATAGGCTTGGGAGGGATAGAACAATGATCCTCACAACCCTCATGGGATCTCTCTCGATCTATGGCTTTCTCGAGCTATATAGATTCTCAATCGCATCCTACATACTTCTCTTCCTATTCGGAGTATTTGCATTCGAGGCATTCACCCTCCTACTATCATATGTCTCAGATATAGTCCCCCAGAGATATGTGAGCACTGCTAACAGCATTGTATGGGGGTTAGGGCTAACAGCAGGTGGATCTATAGGGCCTATCATAGTTGGGCTAACAGCCTCCTCCACCTCACTCGAAGCGGGATATGCCCTAGTAGCCTCTATAAATATGCTCACAATACCACTAATCTATATAGCCTCTAAAAGGTACTCGCCAGCTAGGATAAGATCCGGTTCTAGATACCCATAGATCAGTGGTTATAGATAAGCGCTTCCCTAGATACAGAAGCTAGATAGATGCTTAATATCGCCTATACAATAATATCTACAGTCATGAGTAGAAGTAGTAGAAAGGGTAGGAGATCCGGATATCACCGGTATTATCTTGTTGCAGCTCTATCTATAATTATAGCTATAGTCATCTACCTCTCTATACCATCGATTACAGATTATATAGCTAGAGAGAATGTTGCTAGGCTTCTAGCATCTAGACCCGACTGCTCCTCCCTCCCTAAAAAAGCTCTGATAGCGGATAGCCTCTCTATAGACTACCCAAATGAGGTCCTTATAAACAGGATCTCAGAGCTTCTGAGAAGGGCTGGATATTCTGTTGATATTAAGAGGGGGGCTGATGTTACCCCAGAGCTATATTCAAGGCTGAATCAATATTCGATCGTGGTTTTAAGAATACATGGGGGGAAAGCTGATGTGATAGTTGATGGCAGAGATATAAAGATCAACGGCCTCTTCACAGGCCTTGAGTGGAGGGATGAGTATATGGGGTTTAAGCTGAATGGCACAGGCACTAGGGCCTATCCATATAACTCTACCAAGGCCTATCTAGCTGTGCTTCCAAAGTTCTTCTATGAAGAGCTCGAAGGACTATTCTGCAGAGGATCTGTTGTTATAGTTGCAAGCTGCTACTCACTCTACACAAGGGATATAGCTGATACCCTTGGATCTAAAGGCCTATCCTACTACATAGGGTTCGAGGGGCTTGTAAGCGTTAACTATATCGATAATGCCCTTGAAAGACTACTAGATCTTGTCTTCACTAAAAACCTCACATGGGTAGAAGCTGTTGAGGAGGTTCTCAGAGAACTCGGCCCCGACCCAACTATGGGTGAATATATGATGATTATAAACTATAGAAGCTAAGATTTATGCTGAGATAGGAGAGCCGGGATCTATAGGTAGAGCCACATAGCTTGGAGATCTATTACTAGATACTGAACCCAAGATCCTTCATAGCAGCTTATAAGCCCAGTCTATAACCATTATAATCGTGAGAAGAGGGCTTTGAAATCCCTGAGGCTATATTCCCTCCTCAGCAATCTAGCAAATGGTTTGGCCAACCCTTTTGTTGGGTTCTTTGTTGTATCCTCTAACGTTCCAACATATATGGTATCGCTAGTATCTTCCGCATCAACAGCTCTGCCTGGGATATCACAGATAGCGGTTTTCAGGATAAAGACAGATCCTAGGATGATGACTATTATAGGCACCATGGTCACTGGGGTTATATGGATTATAGCTGGGATAGTCTCTTCAATGGGGTTTCTATTCGTGGGTCTATATCTAGCAACCCAGATCGCTGCAGGGATAGCTACGCTTGGATGGTCACTAATCCTCGAGAGGATCAGCAGGGGTAGGAGGGGTTTTGAGCTGGCTAGATATTCCTTCTATGCAAATGCAGGCTCGCTATTAGCAACGCTAATCACAGGCTATCTCGTTGGGAGGAACCTAGGCTATATAGCATATTCCTACATAGCAACAGGTGTTCTCCTCATAATCAGCTCGCTAACGGTTCTAAGCTATAGGGAGGAGCAGAGCCAGCCAATAGAGAAATCCTATGCCAAAGTTAAGACCTCTGAGAGAGGTGGCGAGAACAGCCTCTTAAAGAGGTTCTACATAGTTAATTTCCTATATATGATAGTCATGTCACTAGCCTGGCCGCTATTCCCGATAGCCCAGGTTCATAAATTTAGAATGAGCGCTACCGAGGTTGGAATCTTAACTGTGATCGCAGGTGTCTCCTCTCTAGCTATGCAGCGAATAGTTGGTTCCCTGGTGGATCTCAATAGGAAAGCTGTTATGTTCATAGGAAGGCTCCTCCTAGCCTCCTTCCCCCTAGGCTATGCCTTCTCAACAGATGTTTACCAGCTATACGCCGTGCAGGTTATATCGGGCTTCACAAACTCTGCTGTAATAGCCTATACATCATATGTCATGGATCACTCGATCGATAAGAGAAGAGCCCTCTCAATATTTAACTTCTTAAACGGCATAGGCACAGTCATAGGATCCATAATAGGGGGATTTCTATACACAGCTATATCATCTATAGAGGATCCCGTGGAAACAGTAGATCTCCTAATGACCATAATAGGGATTATAAGGATAGCTGCATCAATACCATACCTTTATATCAGAGATGTTAAAACCACAACATAGGGCCCACAATATTTGTGAAGCCCAAAAATATCGTTATAATCATAATTAATAGCTATCATTGCTGATCTCCTCCTCACCCTAGAGAGCAGGTTTCTAGCTATAATTATTATATAATATATAATAGCTATTCAGAAACGATTGGTCAAGCATTGTCGAGACCCAATAGCTAGCATATCCCAGCTTAAACCTAGATCGAGTCATGATATACCATTACACTTCAAGATATCTCCTAAGCTTTTCTATGAGCTTCAGAGCATCCTCTCTATGTATCTCGAAGGTTTTTCTTGTGAGGAAATTATGGTAGAAGTTAGCATGGAGAGTCTCGGTACTCGAGAAAAGCCTAGTATAATCTGGATCGCCTGTCTTTTCAGTTAGATATAATGATATCTCCTTTAAATCTCTATGGCTATAGTGTGGAAGCCTCTCCCTCTCACCGATAGCGTTTAAAAGACGCACTATAGCACCCCACAGTTTCTCGGAAGCCTGTGTAATGTCTCCTCTCGCGGCTAACTCTTCAGCTTCTTTTAGATATTTCTCATGTAATTTAACATACATCTCAAACCTTTCCCTAGGATCGAGTCTCTCTATTAAAAACTCCACTATAATATCCTCAACACTCATCCCACGCCTCCTAGCGATCTCGACGAGAACCGTGTAGAGCTCGTTGGGTACGTTTATGGATGCCAATCCACACATAGCTCTACACCATTTCTCTTTATCGTACCAAAACTTATGCTAATAACAACCGAAAAAGCCTCGCCTTTATAGAGTAGGGAGGAGATTGGACTTCGCGGCTATCAAAATATAAGTGTTTAAGCGATTTATACCTGAGGAGGTGTTTCTAGTGGCAGAGATAGAGGTCATACTGGGTGGTCCGCAGGGCGGGGGTATAGAGACTGCTGCACAGATCTTCATGAGGGCTCTTGCGAGGACGGGGTTATATGTATATGGTAAGAGGGAGTATTTCTCCAACATAATGGGTAGGCATAGCTATTTCCAGGTCAGGGCTAGGGATAGACCTGTTAGATCCGTTAGAAGTAAGGTGGATGTTGTTGCAGGGCTAGACGCTGAGTCTATAGCAACGCATTTCGACGATATAGTGCCGGGGGGAGCAATTATATTTGATCCCTCCTTCGCCCAGACAAGGATAGACGCTCTACCCATGATGGAGCCTGATACCAAGGAGTTTGTTAAGGAAAAGCTGAGGAGCAGTGGTTATCAAGCAACCGTTCAGGGGGCTCTGATGTATGCTGAGGAGAAGCTGGGGGCGAAGCTCTATCCACTCCCATATCAGAAGATGCTCGCAGAAACAGCTGAGAGGCTCAAGGCTGGGAGCCTCTCGGCTGTCCAGAGGTTTCTAAACACCGTTGTCCTCTCAGCAGTCTCAGCCTTGATAGGGGTGCCTCTAGAGGCCTTTAAGAAGGGTCTTGAAGATGTTTTCGGCGTTAGAAGGCCACAGGTTATAGAGCAGAACATGGTTGTAGCTGATATAGTCTATAGCTATGTTAAGAATAACTTCAACAACTTCGACAAGAGGATCGATGGGTTCAAGCCTAGGAACGAGCAGATGGCTATAGTAAATGGTAACGAGGCCGTAGCGATAGGAAAGATCCTCGGGGGATTATCATTCCAGACATACTATCCAATAACACCGGCAGCAGATGAGAGCTTCTTCCTCGAGAGCTACGAGCTATCCGAGGTGGATCCGGAGTTTAGGGAGGAGGCAGAGCTTTTAAAAGGAGCGGGGATAGTGATCTTCCAGGCTGAGGACGAGCTAGCAGCTATAAACATGGCGATAGGCGCGGCCCTCACAGGTGCTAGGAGTGCTACAGCAACAAGCGGCCCCGGCTTCTCTCTAATGGCCGAGGGCCTCGGCTGGGCTGGTATGAATGAGGTGCCCGTGGTTGTCACACTATATATGAGGGGAGGACCCAGCACAGGGCTCCCGACAAGGGATAGCCAGGCTGATCTGCTATTCGCATTATCGGCAGGGCATGGAGAGTTCCCAAGGATAGTGATATCCTCAGGGGATCATGAGGAGGCTATATACGACGCTGTTAAGGCCCTCAACTGGGCTGAGATATATCAGTGTCCCGTGATCCACCTGGTGGAGAAGAACCTGGCAAACTCATGGGCTATGGTGAGAATGTATGATAAGGATAGGATAAAGATTCTCAGGGGTAAGGTGGTTAGAGAGCCTGTGAAGGATTACAAGAGATTCGCCTTCACAGAAGACGGAATATCGCCTAGAGCCTTTATAGGGACACCAGGTATTGTCATGTGGTATACCGGGGACGAGCATGATGAGCATGGACACATAACAGAGGATCCCGAGACAAGGTATGCGATGTATATGAAGAGGCTTAAGAAGCTAGAGACAGCTGATAGAGAGATCCCGGAGGAGGAGAGGGCTATACTATATGGAGATGAGAACGCAGATATAACCATCGTGAGCTGGGGCTCTACCAAGGGAGCTATACTAGATGCTATGGAGGTTCTAAGGGATAAGGGCTATAAAATCAGATTCCTACAGATAAAGGTCTTCAGCCCATTCCCCAAGAACCTTGTCAGAAAGATCCTTGGGAGCTCTAACATAGTGATAGATATAGAGAACAACTATCTAGGCCAGGCAGCCAGGGTCATAGCTATGGAAACTGGTATAGTGATTAAACACAAAGCACTTAAGTGGACAGGAAGACCGATCACTGAGACAGAGGTTATCAAGGCTGTTGAAAGTGTTGTTAAAGAGGGCGCTGAGATAATCCATCTAAAAGACGGTAAATAAGGATCTTATGTCGATATAGAGCTTTTGATCTAGTGGGCTAAAGCTGATCCAGATCTATTGAGCCTAGCTTTTTAAATATATCTATAAGGACTCTTAGTCTAATAGGGTTTATAACGGATAAGCTTAGTATAAATATAGGTGTTAGCCTAGGATCCGAAAAGCCCCTTAATATCGAGCCCTTCACCTCCCCATTATAGGATAGTTTTTTAATATAGATGCCTATCTTATCCCTAAATATCCCGGGAACCCTCTCGAGATACTCGCTGGGGGTTGTGAGACATGCGAAGTAGGAGAACACAGCTATATCCCATGACATGTGGATCGGTTTTCCACACTTTTCAACCTGCTCTAGATCTACATAGTATATATCCCCATCTCTTGAGACTAAAAAGTTATCTGGCTTTGTATCGATCATACATAAGCCCTTATTATGGATCTCTGAGATCGCATTCATAAAGATCTCGACGGCCTTCTCAAGAGACTCGCCCCTAGCTATGTATATGCTTAGGGGTTCACCATCTATATACTCCCTTATCATCGTGAGTGACCAAGGATCTATATATAGGATCCTCGGGGTTTTAATACCATATCTCCTTAGCTCAACAGTATATCTATATTCATTCCAAAACCTGGTGGAGGGCAGAGTCTTAGGCCTTATTCCAACAAATGTTATTAGATCTACTGTTGGGCTTATGAGAAGCCATTTAGTGGAGGTGTATTCCGAGAACCTCTTAACAACGATCTTCACGCCACTCTCCCTCTCAATATAGATCTTCGAGGCTGTGATTGCCCCCAGCATCTTTGGCAATGCTCCTTTGATAGATTTGATAGAAGCGTTATCCTTAACCTTTATAAGCCTTGTCTTGACATCGCTATAGTTTATAACCCTCCCCTCAGCAACCTCTATAAGGGTCTCTGGGGGCGGGGGATCGTGCGTTGGTGGAACCTCTATATCTCTTACTATCTTAGCTAGTGGGTTGAGAAACTCGTTAATAGATCTTCTTAGATTTTCCATAACGCTGTCTGCTTTGATCCAATCTGCTTTTATGGGAATAGCCAGCTTCATAGGCCTATCCCTAGAGATCCACTGATCCCTTACCTTAAAGCCATATCTCTCGGCATTAAGCCCTATAGCTAGATCTATATCGCTCCTACCCTTTTCTAGATATTGGGTTGCTAGATATCTATATATAGATCCATTGGCCTTGCTAAGCCTATATAGATTTTTATATAGAGGGTATCTAACGCTGAACCTAACAAGATCATAGCCTCCTGAGAAGATCGAGAAGTCCCAGATAAGATCTCTTATAAGGCTTTTAGAGGCCAGAGATATGATCTCATCGTCCCTGGGCTCTCCAAGTAGGAGGTATAGAGAGCATGCCCTATAGCCTAGGGCTTTGAACATACAATCTATTATCAGAAGCTGTTTTGGAATATGTATTGTTGTTATCTTTTCATCTCTTATACTTCCAAGATCTGTTATCTTATCTGTGACATATACTCTGATCATTACATGTTACCTACAGCTATCTCCTCAGGATCACGAAGCCCCTCCTCATCATAAGATCTATGTTCTTCTTCACCATCCTAGATAGGGATGATATGATCCTTATCGCAGGTATATTGCTCTCCTCCACCTCAAGCCTCCTAGCTATTGGCTCTATATTGCTTCTACATAGATCTATTAGGAGGCAGTTCATACACCTCTGGCTAGCATCTATGCCATTCACTATAACCAATAGCCCGTAGATCTCATCTATAAATGCCCCCTTATTCTCTAGAACCTCGAGGGAGATCCCCTGGTCAGAGCTGTAAACCCTATAAACCAGGTAGATCTTGGATGTTAGTAGGTAGTCCTCACCATGCTTTATAATCCAACCATGGTTCTCTAGAAAATGTAGATGCCTATACACAGCAGTTCTTATAACACCTAGCTTCTCAGCTATCTGAGAAGCCTTAGTAACGCCTCTAGCAAGAAGGGTTAGAACACTCAACCTCTGATCATTAGATACAGTTGCATTAAAGTTATCCTCATGTATAAGTACAATGCTATCTGTAAGAGTACTCTTTCTAAGCAGAAAAGGAATCCCCCTAGCCTGCTCATCACCCACTCTAACTCCACTCTCCAAGATAGCCCTATACCACATTAATATTCCGCTTAGAAAATATATAAAGAGATCCAACCTTAGCAACTGCCATACTAAGAAGCATTAAACATAGATCCCACTGATAGCAAGAATCGCTAGAAACTCTTTACTTTATTAACAATAGATGATGGATGAGAGAAGCTGAGCAGAGCATATATTAATGAGAAACTGCTGGATAACCGTGGGGGTTCAACTTTTTAACGCGTAGTAATAAAACAATTATGGGGCCGTAGTCTAGCTTGGTAGGATGCCAGCCTGGGGTGAGAACCCCGCTGGGGTTATTCCCAGAGCGCTGGTGGTCCCGGGTTCAAATCCCGGCGGCCCCATGTTAATAGCTTCAGGATTTTTCTCTTATATAATGATCGTCTTTTCATATAGAAGATTTAAAGTTGCTTAAGAAGTATATCCTGATGAGAGAGGAAGCGAAGAAGCCGCTTAAGCAAGCTATTGACCACTGGACATATTATGCAGCAGCATTTCAAGCTGAACAAGCTGCAGAGGTCGAGATGGACGAGAGGGCAGTAGAGTTTGTCAACGACATTAGCAGGGAGATTAGGATTAAGAAAGTCTATGTCGTGGGCTCAAGGGCTGGAGGAACTATCTCGATGTAAGCGATATAGATCTCGTGATAATATCAAGGGATTTTGAAGGGGTAAATTATATGCAGAGGATTGATAGGGGTTCTGGTTTCATCGGGCTTTTAGCCTTCGCCTCATCACCCTCTATACAGCTTTCCCACCTGCTCTTCGGAGCCTATCTCCCAAGCAAGTCTTCAGGGGCTAAGGTGGGATTCTTTCCCCTTACACCGAGTGGGTGGGAGAACCCTCTTCCCTCTATATAGTCGAGATGAAAAGAGAGGCTATAAGACTTAAGGATCTAGCCTCGCAGCTAGGCTTAAACACTACCTTAGATATGCTCTGACCTCCTCCCCGCCCTAAAGTGTGGGGTTTTCAGTTGTAAAGAAATCACAGCGGGTGGCGTGTGCCACCGGAATCTCCTAGTATATCCATTATAAGCTTCTGCGCCGCGTTCCAGCCTGGTATGCATGTTACCTGTCCTCCAGGCCATGTGCCTGCGCCTCCTAGGTAGAGCCCTTGGATTGGTGTTCTATATCCCCAGCCACATATGGGTCTGCAGTCATATAGATATTCATTGGTCATTGCTATGTGATTCAGCATCCCACCCCTTACTCTGAAGACCCTCTCTATATCCTCTGCATCCATTACCTCAATGGCTATGGCCTTCCTTATCTCTGGAACTATCTCCTCGAGATCCTCTATATCGAATCCCCCTGTGGCGAGTACATAGTTATTCCCCACAATCACCTCGCCTAGCTGTGTCTGTATAATAGATCCTCTATATGGTTCCAATATATTTGATAGCCTGGGCCTCTCTTTAAACACTGCTACAACCCTCTTAACACCTATTCTGGGGGAGCCCTTTTCAAGTCTTTTGAGTATATCTTCATCTATAAGCCCAGGATCTATTAGATCTAACATGGTATTCGCTGGACTAGCTGTTGAAATAACATATCTGGCCTCTATCTTACTCCCATCCTCGAGTATAACACCTTCAACGCTCTTATTGCTAGTAATAATCTTTTTAACACCTATACCCAGATATATCCTAACGCCGAGCTCTAGAGCCCTTCTATATAACTCGTCGACAAGGATCCACGAGCCCTTCTCACCACCTCTAGCAGGTATATACCAACCTCCTGGAGGGTTGTAGTAGCCCACTAAGAAGGCAGGCTGATCTATGTAGAAGCCTACTATAAACATATCCCATAGCCATTGTGGAAGATATCTCGAGAGAAAATCCCTAGCAGTCTCCCTGATAAACCTAGCCAACACAGGATCCTGGGAGAGTTCCTCACGACTCGGGGGATCAACTCTAAAGAGATATTTTTTAAGCGATGCATGGAAACCCTCGATCTCGCCCCACATATCCCTTAAACCATTAACCCCTATAGACTCGAATTCCGAGAACCTCTTCCCCTTATCAAACCACCACCTAACCAGAGTATCTCCATATAGATAAACCGCTATGGGATCTGGATAATACTTCTCAATCCTGATCCCGAGCACCTCTAGTAGCTCATCAGGCACAAGCCCAATCACATAGGCGCCAACCGGGATCCTAGCCCCGGATAGCCATTTAGAGCCCGCCATGCCACCATACCAAGGTAGATGATCTACAACAGCAACGCTTAACCCCCTCATAGCAAGGGCGATCGAGGCTGTAAGCCCATTGTGCCCAGCACCTATGATCACAACATCCAAAACATAGACCCTCACCTAGTATAACAAAATAGGGCTATTTCTACTTATGCAATCACTAATATCTATAGCTGATCATAATTCCGGCCTCGCTTAAGCTTATAGATTAGAACCCTTTCAAATCTATAGCTAAATACCTTATTAAGAGTATCTATTTAGATTCATCTAAAAAATATGAAGACTACTACAACTTCTAGGGAGTATGCTAGATCTCTTCCGAAGATTCCTCGTATGTTTTAACCTCTATAGGAGATGCCATCACCCTCTCTCTGAGATAGTTAACAATCTTCCTAGCCTCATCCACAGAGACGTGTCTACCCACCTTCTGGGCCTCGAGGATCTTCTGTGATAGAACCGTCTCTGGGCTCTCGCCAGCCTGTATAGATATTCTGATCTTCTCGAATATCATTGGGCTTGGATGCAGTATAGCCCCCTTCTTGATGAAGATCTCGTTATCCAGCTGTGTAGCAACCACAGCTCCCACCTCATCCTCCCCCAGCTTGAGGGTATAGACGACATCCCCATCTACGGTCTCTCCTAGCTTGAGCACCTGGTACTCAACACCCTTGCCAAAGGCTTCTCCCCATAGTGTTCCCCCCATCTCCTTCACAGCAGACTCGACCTGCTGGTCTCTCCTGAAAACCTCTATAGAGAGCTTCGAGGGATCCCAAACTATCTTGCCATCCTCGATCCTATAGTCTATCCTGATCCTAACAACATCGCCCTTATCAACCTTAAACCTATCGACTAATATCCTATATAGAGTGCTATTCAGCTCACCAACAGCCCTAGCAACCTCCTGAGACGTTATATTCCCCTTTTTAATCTCCTCCCTCAACTGGGCAAACATTGTTCTCCTCAGCTTATCCGCATATGCACCAGCTATTACATAGCCGGAAGATAGGGTGGGCATGATAATCCCCATAGATCGTTAATCATCGGAGGGTAATAAATAATAACATATCTAACTACCCGCCATCGAGAGCGGGTTTTCCATATCGAGGAATATATCTGGAATACGATGTATACCGATATATGGCAAGCCAGCCCCTATAGGGATAAAAGGCTCTAAAGCCGTAGTAGTTAGGAGAAGTATGGGATCCGAGATCTATATAGGGGTAAGAGATATAGCCTTTGAGGCAATGCATATAACAGAGGGATTCCTCAGCATAGACCTCATACCACATGGACACACATATAGATTATCCGTGGAAGTCGCTGGGAATGTGGGTGAGAAGGGGTATATAGTGGATCTGAGGGAGCTGGAGAAAATAGCTAGAGAGGTTGCGGGGGAACTAGATAGATCCTTGATAGTCCCCAGGGATATGGAGCTAAGCAACGAGATATACAGGGTCTTTAATAAAATAGTGAGATGCGATAAAGGAAACCCAACATTGGAGAATATAGCATTAATGATTGCCGAGAAGATATACAATAGGATCAAGGATAGAGGGTTGAGGGTTAGAATAACACTATATGAGGGTGCCAACTACTTCTGCACAGTTATCTACCCGAGATAGCTCTTGGGTGAAATCTGGGGGAGAGTATAAGGGATGTTAGCTAATATTAATGGATGGCTGAAATGGTCTTCGATCTCGAGGTCAGAAGATCTATAGTGGATGCTGCTAAAAGACTATATATCAGGGGTCTGAACTCAACTCTATCAGGCAATATAAGTGCTAGGAGTAGTAATAAGAGGTATTTCTGGATAACCCCTGGTTCGCGGGATAAGGCTAGGCTCTCGATAGAGGATCTAAGCCTCATAGATGTTGAGAGTGGTAATAGGGTTATGGGGAGGGAGCCCTCTTCAGAGTATAGGATGCATCTACACGTATATAGGGCGAGGGGTGATGTAAATGCTGTTATACATACCCACCAACCATACACAATGATAGCCCATAGAGCTGGTCTCTTGAGGAGGGAGCTGCTTGATGAGAGCTACGAGGCAAGGATCTATCTGGGGGAGATAGGCTTTGTCCCGAGGCTAGAGCCTGGTAGCATAGAGCTTGCAGAGGCAGTTGCTAAGGAGCTCGCCAGAGACGGGAGATATATAGCTGTTATAGAGGGACACGGGGTTGTAGCTATAGGTAGGGAGATCGCCGAAGCCCTGAACAGGGCTGAGGTTCTCGAGATAGAGGCTAAGAGGCTTGTAAATCTAGCAATTATGGGGGTAATAGCTAGGTGATAGTTCTAAGGGCTTCAGATAAGATCCAGGTGGTTATAGGGGATACAAAGTATAGAGAGGGAGAGGAGCTAGATCTTATAGAGGCGTCATATCTAGTCTATACAGGCAGGGCCAAGGCCTTTGATGAAAATGGGAGGGAGCTAGATGTTAAGGAGCTATTCAAGAGATATGCGAGGGGCGATCTATGGTGGATACTCTTCACAGTCTTCACAGACCTAGCATCTAGGGGTAGGAGGGTTAGGAAGGGCTATGGGGAGAGGGATCTAGTGGTTGAGCATGGGAGCAACACATATATGGTATATGTTACGGAGGAGGGGGCTGAGATCCCAATGATAACCCTCCTATCATGGATCGAAAGCTCCCATCACAAAGACATGATCCCAGTCATAGCGGTTGTGGATATGTATGGAGATGTAACCTATTACCAGGCAACCAATATAAACCTCAGAAAGATCATAGAGTAATGATTATAGCATAGCATCATAGTATGTGGAAAACATATATCGCAAAACCCGCATACCCCGCCAAACCTATCAAAGCTACGTCAGGAGTTAGCTTTCCCTTAAATATATGGTATAATATCAAGAAAGATACTATCTCAACTATTACCACACTAACCAGAGATGGTAGATCAAGAGACCAGCTAGTTATAATAAGCCCAATGCCCGGGTATATAGTTGAGTAGAGAACCTTCTCACCAACCATAGCAGCAACAGCTAAGGTATCCCTCCCCCTATAGGCCCATATAATAGCTGTTATAGATTCAGGTAAGACCCCGGCTAGAGGTGTTATAAGTATCGCCAATGCTATTGGGCTGGCCTCCAGAGCTTTAGAAGCCTCGTCAACACCTGCTACAAGCATTCTAGACCCTATCATGATCAGTGCAACAGCTATTAGAAGCTGTATAGAGGCGAGTGAGAGCCTCAATAACCCACTATCGGCCTTAAAGATCTTGGCTAGATATGCCTCCTCGGCCTCTGGCATAGAAAGCGATCTAGATCTATACATTATATATGTATATACGAAATATAGTATTAAGAGAACCGCGCCAGCCACATACTTAGCACTACCTAGGCTTGGAACCATTGGGAGAAGCACTATAGGATATACAGCTGTAAAAAGTATATAGGGGATCACAAGGCTCCTCTCAACCTCTAAAACCATATCATCCCTCCTCCCAGCTAGATACCCTATTAAAGCAACCAGGAATATCACTGGGAATATAACTGTAGCCGCCATAAATGGCTGGCCCAGCACAGTTCCAATACCTATCTTCTCTCCAGATACGCCACCGTAGATATAGAGTGCTACTAGAAACATCAACAGCTCGGGTATTGATGTGAATAGTGGAGATATAACCGCACCTGTGAAAGATCCTGTCCACCTAGCCCTATGCCCTATATACTCGATCGCATTTACGAAGAGAAAGCCTCCAAGAAATGTTATAGATACTCCTAAAGCTAGGATCCCAGCTAGCTCAAGCTCCATCTTAACCATATAAATACTATGTTGTCATTCTTATAAGCATTGATGTTCTAGCACGGCGGGGGCGATGATTTTATTCCCGTTGAAAATCGCATATCCATGGAAGATCTAATATAGATCTTTATTCTCCTCCTATATACTCTCTAGCTTTATCGATGCCCATACCCTATCGATTCTATCTAGATGTTCTTTCGAGAGCCTCCAGCCGAGGCTACCTATGTTATCCACTAGATGCTCCTCCTTCGTTGTATTGAATACTGGGAAGACGTTCTCCTTGATTAGGAGCCAGTTGAGGACAACCTGTGCCGGGGTTTTTCCTAGCTCTGATGCTATCGCCTTCACCTCGTTCACTAGGGGCTGTATCGCCTCTATAACCTCGGGCCTTGCTAGTCTATACCATCTATACTCATCTCTAATCTCCTTTCTGCCGACTAGGAATCCAAGGGCTAGTGGGTCGTAGGCTTGGAGGGCTATGTTCTCCTGAAGCATATATGGTAGAAGCTCTTTCTCAACCTCCCTATATAACATGTTATAGTGAACCTGGTTAGTAGCTATATCTGTTCTCGATAGATATTCCCTAGCAGCCCTGAGCATTGGTAGTGGGAAGTTGCTAACACCTATATATCTTATCTTCCCCTCGCTCCAAAGCCTCTCCATAGCCTTTAGAGTCTCTCTAAGGGGTATATAGTGGTGTGGCCAGTGTATTAGGTAGAGATCTATATAGCTTGTCTCAAGCCTCTTCAAACTTGCCTCGGCAGCCTTGATCACATCGTCGTATCTCAGATGCTCATATGAGACCTTTGTTATTATGAAGAGCTCATCCCTCCTAAAACCCTTGATAGCCCTCCCAATGATCTTCTCAGATAAACCAGCACCATAGCTCTCAGCGGTATCGATAGCATTTATCCCCAGCTCAATAGCCCTTTTAATAATCCTCACAGCCTGCTCCTCAGAGATTATCGATGGGGCTCCATACTCCCAGGATCCAAGGATAAGGGGTGATATCTTCTCTCCAGTCCATCCAAAGACCCTCCTCTCAATCAAGCTAATCACCACGACTATTAATGTAGAAGTCCTAAAAACAATCCCCAGCCATTTTGATGATCCCTTTTATGATCGATCTATCAATCACAGATCTAAAACCAGCTAATTCCTCGGATCAGCTCTTCCTCCCCATCAACCCTAGCTTCTCGAGGTTAGCTATATACATTCTCTCCAAAGCCCTTTTAATCAACCAGCTGAAATACTGTGAGAGCCCCTTTAAAAATCTATAGCTAAGCCCTATCACTATATCCCCGTTAAACCCTGGATCCATTATTCTCCTCACAATCTCCCTAGCAACATGATCGCTTCTCATAACCGGTGCGAATCTAGAGGCTCCAGAGCTCCACCCACCCTTCCTAGACGTCTCTGTAAGCACAACATTCCTGTGGAACTCTGTATCTACATAGCCTGGGTAAACCCCTATAACCCTTATCCCATATGGCTTCAGCTCTATTCTAAGCGTATCCGTTAGGGTCTTCAGAGCCGCTTTCGAAGCGTTATAGAGGGATAGCCATGGCATGGGGGTATAGATAGCCATGGTCGATATATTCACAATACATCCCCCACCAAATCTCTTCATATAGCCCGCAGCACTGCTAATCAGTATAGCTGGTGATATAGCATTTACAGTAAAGATCCTATGGATCTCTGCTGCGGAGACCTCATCTATAGGCCCGTAAACACCATAGCCAGCATTGTTAACCAATAGATCAAGCCTGCCCATCTTATCAACAACAGACCCAACAAGTCTGTCTGCATCATCTAAATTCGAGAGATCCGCTTTAAATACCTCGGCAGAACCCCCTGCGCTCCTTATCATCTCAGCAACCCTTTCCAACGCATCAACCCTTCTAGAAGCAAGTGCAACTGAGTATCCGTTTCTAGCAAGAAGTACCGCGAGATCCCTCCCAATCCCAGAGGATGCCCCCGTAACAATAGCCACCTTCATAGGTAATTCCCTAGATAATATCCCATATCAATATATAGCCATAGACTCTCATGGTAGGGTTTTAATTAATCTTCTCTACCCTTTTCTATGTGCTTTAACTCATTCTAGATCTAGCTATGTAGATCTGTGTATCCTGATCTGCCTCAGAATCGGAGATGGTATTGGAGGAAGAATATAAGTTTTCGAATTGTTAGAGTCTGTGATAGGTTGGAGTGGATGGCTGAGGACAAGTATGAGAAGATAGTTGAGCTTGCTGTGAGGAGGGGGTTTTTCTGGCCATCTTATGAGATCTACGGTGGTGTCTCAGGGCTATACGATCTAGGGCCTCTGGGTTTTCTGCTTAAGAGGAATATTGTTGAGGAGTGGAGAAGGGTCTTTGTTCAGAGGCACCAGGAATATGTCGTCGAGATCGAAACACCTATTATAGCTCCTTCAAGGGTTTTCGAGGCATCTGGGCATGTTGAGAGCTTCACAGATCCTATTGTTGAGTGCACCAAGTGTGGGAGGAAATATAGGGCTGATCATCTAATCGAATCCTCTGTATCTATTAAGACAGAGGGTATGAAGCCAGAGGTTCTCACGAGGATAATTAGGGAGAAGGATATTAGATGCCCATACTGCGGAGGCCCCTTAGGAGAGGTTAGGCTATTTAATCTACTCTTCAAAACCACAATAGGCCCCTACGCAGATTCCATAGGCTATCTAAGGCCTGAAGCTGCCCAGGGGATGTTCACAGCGTTTAAGAGGGTCTATGAGGCTATGAGGGAGAAGCTACCCCTAGGGATTGCCCAGATAGGTAGGGTTGCTAGGAATGAGATCTCCCCTAGACAGGGTATGATAAGGCTTAGAGAGTTCACCATAATGGAGATAGAATTCTTCTTCGACCCTAGGAACCCCTCATGCCCCCTCCTAGATAGGGTTAGGGATAGGAGGCTCAGGATCCTAACGGCGAGCGATAGAAAGGCTGGGAGGGAGAAGCCTTCGGAATATAGGGTTGAGGAGCTTGTTAGGGAGAAGATAGTTGGTAACGAGTGGCACGCATATTGGATGGCAGTTGCATCTGAGTATATAGAATCCCTTGGAATCCCTCCCTCAGATACATATTTCGAGGAGAAGCTACCCCATGAGAGGGCTCACTACGCATCCCAAGTTTTCGACCAGCTTGTTAGGGTCTCTAGATGGGGGTGGATAGAGGTTTCAGGGCATGCTAATAGAACTGACTTCGATTTAAGTAGACACGCCCTATTCAGCGGGGCGGATCTAACTGTTTATAAGAGATATGACAAGCCCGTCCAGGTGAGGAGGAAGAAGGTTAGAGTGGATAAACAGGCTGTCCTCAGGATCTATGGTGAGAGGGCTCCCGAGATCTTTAGAGCCCTTTCAAAGATAGATCTAGACAGCCTGGATCTCTCAGGTAGCGAGATAGATATAGGCGGTGTGAGGGTTAGTAGAGAGATATTCAGGGTTGAAGAGGTTGAAGAGCTAATCCATGGCGAGAAGTTCTATCCACATGTTGTTGAGCCCTCCTTCGGTGCCGAGAGGCTTGTATATGTTGTGCTTGACAGAGCATATAGCGAGGAAGATGGAAGGGTAGTGCTGAAGATACCCCCAAGACTAGCACCGATAACAGCTGGTATATACCCCCTCATCGAGGATGAGAACATGATCAGAATAGCTAGGAAGATATATCAAGACCTGGTTAGAGCAGGCTTCTACGTGCTATACGATGAGAGTGGGAGCATTGGTAGGAGATATGCTAGGGCAGACGAGATCGGGGTTCCCCTAGGAATCACTGTCGATGGTAGAACACTTGAGGATGGAACTGTAACTATAAGGTTTAGAGACACTAGAGAGCAGATTAGAATCAAGATCGATGATATAGCTAGATGGATAAGGGAATATCTAGAGCAAAAAACATAGCAGCAGAGATAGCGAGCTAATCTCATATGAATATTTAACTAATTCTGCTTTGAGATATATTATAAGGCCCAAATAGGCGTTGATATTATATATGTTATCAATAGGCTTGTTGTTGAGTAGAGAGCCGTAACCCTATAGATCTCTCTCGCCTTCAGCTTCCCACCGGTTTCCTTCTCCAGTATTCTAAATGCTACATATAACGCTGGTGCCCCCGCGGCTGTATAGTTGCTCCCAAGCGTTCCAGACCATAGTAGGGACCATGCGAAGGGCCATGGATTCTCGATCTCAGCGTCTTTTATGCTCTTTAGCATCACAAGTATATATGCGTCGTGCTCTACAAAAGCTACTATAGGTGCTGAGATCCAGTATATAGCTGTATAGCCTACGAAGGTATTGCTTAGAGTATTTGATAGCCATTCCGAGATAGGCTCCAAACCTCCCCACTTCTCGAGAGAACCTACTAATATGAATAGCGATATATAGAATAGAATAGCGCTCCAGTCTATCCCCTTCTCAACCGCTTCCTTGAAATCTGAGTGGTAGAGTTTCTCAGCAACTATAGATCCTATTACCGCTGTTGCTAGGGGGAAGACGCCTAGAGGCATCTCCCTTCCTAGATAGATGCTTATCTCCCTCCTAAGGCTCATAAGAGCTATCGCGACTGAGAACATGGCTAT
>JAWAXC010000017.1:0-28115 GCA_038897115.1 Sulfolobales archaeon
TAACCTCTGAGATGGCTAGGAGGGGTTTGGACGCCCTCTACCTGGTGTCAACTGCTAATATAGCCTATACGACTAACTTCTTCCACATACCTACTGAGAGGCCTATCGCAGCCCTTATACTCTCTAGTGGTGAGAAGATCTTGTTTGTGCCTAGGCTTGAGTATGAGCATGCCCAGAGATACTCCTATGCTGATCAGGTTTATAGCTATGATGAGTATCCTGATGAGAAGCACCCTATGATCGTTATAGCTGAGTATATGAGGAAGCTAGGGCTTGAGGGGAGGAGGATTGGATATGATGTTGATGGATATGCCCATATATTCGGCTATAGAGGGCCTAGGCTTAGCGAGGTTCTCAGGGCTAGCTATAGCTATGAGAGGGATCTCATCGAGAATATGAGGATGATCAAGTCTGAGGAGGAGATCAAGCTCCTGAGGGAGAGCGCGAAGTGGGCAGCCCTAGCCCATAGACTTCTACAGGAGTACACAAGGCCAGGCCTCTACGAGGATGAGATCTCTATGAGGGCTAGTATGGAGGCGACACTAGCAATGGCTAGATCCATCAGAGAGATCTATAGACCAGCGGGTTGGAACGCAGGAGCAAGGGCGGGGTTCAGGGGGCAGGTTGGGAAGCACTCATACTACCCACACTCCCTAACAATACATGCAATCATAAAGAAGGGGGACGTGCTAGTCACAGGAGCAACAGCCCTTATAAGCGGCTACGGAGCAGAGCTAGAGAGAACGATGATCGTTGGAGAACCATCTAAGGAGCAGGAGAAATACTTCAAACTAATGATGGAGGCTAGAAGAATAGCCCTGGAAAGCATAAAAGCAGGTGTTAAATGCAGCGATGTAGATAGAAATGTGAGGAGATTCTTCAAAGAAAAAGATCTTATGAGATATTGGAGACACCACACAGGCCACGGAATAGGCCTTGAATACCACGAAGCACCATTCTTCGACATAGGGGATAACAGGGTGTTAGAGGAGGGGATGGTAATGACGGTAGAGCCTGGGATCTATGTTGAGGGGCTAGGGGGATTCAGACACTCAGACACAATAGTGATCACAAGAGACGGATATGAATTCATAACCCACTACCCAGACGAGCTAGAAGATCTAATAATACCGGCTTAGATAACACCTAGACCGCCAAGATATAGATGGTATGCCACAGAATCTCCCGCAGCAGCGGATTGGGATTGGATGAAGAATCGTGGTACAACCTACACGCCGCATCTCCTCTTGGGGCTCGCACCGAAGCTGGGATGATCTCTGAGATCAGAGCTATAGCCTTTCAATTCTATAGTAGATCATTCATGTTAAGATCTATACCTGCACCGCCGATCGCTTTTCAATTCTAAGGTTTTTCAATTCTATGATAGATCGGTTTTGCTTTGGATACTAAGGTTATATGTTTGATGGAGCCTTCAACAGTGATGATACATCGAATAACAGCTTATTCATAGGCGGGCCTCCCTATCCTCCCTAATATGCCGTACAATCCTATCAATATCGATTTTCTCAAGAACATCCCTCATCCCCTCTAATCTCCTTCTGAGCAGCTCCAGCTCTCTACTCTCCACCTCCTCCTCCAGCTTCCTCCTCAGGAACTCAGATATGTTAATACCGAGTCTCCTAGCCCTCTCAACAACCTCTCTCCTAACCTTCGTTGAAACAGTTATATAACTACCGATCCCCTACCACCAATAATAACTACCTCATAAAGAAGATAAGACTAATGCCTCTAACTTCCAAAGCAACCTCTCAATTCTATAGTAGATCATCGCTCATAGTATATCAGGATGATCTACTATAGAATTGAGAGTCGCCTCCACTAACGCTCCGCCAAATCCTAATACTAGATGATCTACTATAGAATTGAAAGCAGTAGAAGTCCTCATCAGCCTCTGTGATGATCTACTATGGAATTGGAAGTGCTTATACGAGGCTTAATCTCGATCCAGTACCTCGATATCTCCCTGTAGAAGGCCCTGTCAAGTCTGCTACTAAACTCCTCAGGGGTTAGTGGGATTATGTCGAAGCTTAGATCAGCTGGTAGCTTGGTTCTAACGAGTGCGACTCTATCAGCATATCCCATGCCTCTGAAGATTTCTGAGACAATAACTATGTCTACATCGCTATCAACCATATGATCACCCCTAGCATAGCTCCCAAAAAGATATATGGTGGCGTTTATCTCGCTAGCGAGTCTTTCAAGTGTCTCGATAACTCTTCTACGGATCTCCAATAGCCTTTGAGACCTCATTGATAACCACCTCAGCTATCTCAACAGCCTCCCTAGCCTGGTCCTCGCCAATCTCCTCATAAGGCCTCTCAACACCGGCATTTGGATATCTGGCAATCGTATAGTAGGAGGATAGCCTAGCCAATAAACCCTCGTTGATGCTGAAACCAACATGGGGCCTAACCCTACGATATAGCTTAACAAGATCATGACCCCTAGCATATTCACCAAACATATGTATTATCAGAGCCTTCAAAGCCTTCTCAACAGCCTGCTGAGAAGCGAAGCAGGCCCAGCTATAATCACCCATCTCGATACTCTTCCTAGCATGCCTCAGATCAGCCCTCGCACCATCAAGCCAGTTAACAACCTCATCCCTAACAGGCACAAACCAACGCCTATAATAGGTTAATAACTAGTTACTAATATCGTGAATAGCTATCTAGATACCTCTAGCTCCATGATCTATAGAGACATGCTTTACATAAATAAGTCTCTGCAAATAGCTATAAATAATCTATAGAAATGCTTATAAAAATCAGGTTAGAGACAGACCGATGAAAAACCATGGAGCGGTGATTATGATGAGGGCTGCGAGGTTTTATGGACCCCATAAACCCTTAGTCATAGAGGATCTCCCAAGACCTATCCCCGGCCCTGGTGAGGTTCTGGTTAGGGTTAAAGCTGCTGGAATATGCCATACCGAGCTTCACTTTCTAGATGGGATTTTGAATCTAGGTGTTATACCAATAACTCTGGGACATGAAATTGCAGGTGTTATTGAGGAAATAGGTTCTGGTGTTGCTGATGTTAATGTTGGAGATAGAGTTATAGTTTATTACTATGTAGGCTGTGGCAAATGTAGATTCTGCTTGAGAGGGGAGGAGAATCTATGTGAGAATCCTAGGGCTGAATATGGCTTTATAAGTGATGGCGGTTTTGCTGAGTATATCAAGGCCCCATCGAGGAATGTTGTGAGACTACCTGATAATATAAAGTTTGAGGAAGCCGCACCTATAGGTTGTAGCGTTACTACAGCTATACATGCAACTCGGAAGGCCATGCCATCTATCAACGACTATGTCGTAGTCTACGGTGTCGGCGGTGTTGGACTAGCATTAATACAGTATAATAAACTTGCCGGCGCTAAGGTTATAGCTGTGAGTAGGAGTGATGCAAAACTCAAGCTAGCCAGAACCCTAGGAGCTGATTATATCATCAACGCTAGATATGAAGATGCCGTGAAAAAAGTATTAGAAATAACAGGAAATAGAGGAGCTGGTATTATCTACGAGCTAGTAGGTACAAAGGAATCGATGAACAACTCTCTAAAAATGCTTGCACGCAAAGGCAGACTAGTATTTATAGGCTATACATCAGATAGACTAGAGATAAACCCATTAGATCTAGTAGTTAGAGAGGCTGTGATAACAGCATCTGTAGGAAATACCCTAGAAGAACTTATAGAAGCTGTTAGATTAGTATCCGAGGGAAAGATAAAAATTATAATAGATAGAGTAGCTGATCTATCACAGATAAATAACGAACTAGAGAGGCTAAGACGAGGAGAAGTCCTAGGAAGAGTTGTGATAAAACCATAATTAATAATTTTTAAACATTCATAAACCTCTAAACCTAACTCTTTAGAACCCTCTAATTTCCTCTCCTCCCTAAAGAGGCGAGGCTTTCAGTTGTGACACCATATATCTCGAGGAATGAGATACATCTCCGCTGAAATGCTTAGAGAATACCTTGAAGCTAGAATCAGCGGTGGATAGAAATGTTTTCTACACCGCTGCTGAGATGAATAAACCTCCTATAGAGGCTTCAACCTACTCTATAATAGCTATACAGAAAATATTCATTAAATGCCATACAATGGTGGCGAGTGAGGAGTTCCTTAGAGATATAGTTAATAAATTAGAGAACTGTAAGGATTGTAATAGGCATAGAGCTTATGAGATAGTGAGACTGCTTAACCATATGAGGACGTAGAAGGGGAAGATAAGATATGTAGGGGTTCTTAGAAAACTTGATGAAGTACCGAGGAAGGATATAGATGTGGCTTCATTTGCATTGCAGAGTAGGGATAAGATACTCTTGGTCGCTAATATCGATACAAGGTTGGCTGATGAAAACCTGGCTAGGGTTTTAAGGGAGAAATACGGTATAAACGTGGTCTCTGCAGATGAATTCTGTAACTTATAAGATCGATAGCTGGGATTAGTTTAATCGATGTTAAATACTATAATATTATTTGAGATTAATGCTGTGGAGGAAGTCTCTCGTTATCTCTAGATATTCGAAGTTGTCTTCAGCGCTGGGTTCTATATATGTGTATTCGTGCCATTCGTTGAATGATGTGATTGTTATGATCCTTAGATTGCTATCCATATATCTATATGCTATCTCTAGCTGTTGCTTAAACCTCTCCGGCGATTTTGGGAGTGGGAGGTTTCCTCTCCTCACCTCTCTATCGTCGAAGCCTGGTATTGCTGATGGTATGAAGCCCTTGCCCAGCTTCTTTGATATGGCTAGCCATTCTGAGTATTTCTTCTCTAGGTTGTTTTCGAAGCTATCGAGGATCTCCTTGTTGTTTATATGCATATTATATGAGGTTATCGCGTCGTAGGGTTTGCACTGCTCTATCGTTTTCTCGTCGTATGGGTTCTGCCAGTAGGCTATATCGCCTACTATATATATGTTGTTCCCCAGCTCCTCTCTTATATCGCTTATCACCTCCGAGATATTTCCTCTAAAGATCCTCGATAGATATATGAAGATAGCCGGTCTACCCTTGATCCTCAGGTAGTTCTCGTTTTTGAAATATCTATCCCCCAAATACCTTAGATCCTGCTTTAATATCTCCCTATTCACGGGATCATCTAGATCTATGGCGATATCATTATCTCCAGACCATCTCAGCCTTCCAAGGGATTCATATAGGATTGCGAATTTGATATCCCCTGCCAGCTGGCTTCTCATGAAGATATCAGCTATAACGTGATCCTCATAGCTATCCACCCCCCACCAGCTTATTATGAAGAAGCCTATCCCATGCCCCGTTGCCCAGTCTATATGTTTGTTAACCACAACTTCGTCTCTGGAATCATATCTACCGAGTAGAGGCCTCCCCCTATAACCCTGATCCCAGTGTCTTACGGGATTAGCGCCGTACCATGGATAGTAATATGCACCCACCCTTATACCCAGCTCTAGAGCCTCTCTCGATAGGTTCTCATAACCCCTGATATATGGTGTCCTAACCTCTGCTACCCTGGTGTTGCCGGCTGTGTCTTTAACAGATACTACTATCCTATACTCCCTCCCACCAGCTAGGTTCTTGAAGACTGTGCTGAATACCTCCCTCTCAAGGCCTTTGGGGCTGAGCCTAGCTCTTCTAACCTCCTCCCTTGGGAATACCCTGTGGTAGTCCTCCTCCCCCATGCCATATCTCTCAACCATATATCTATACTCAACAGGGATCAGGCTAACCACAGCCTCTGAGAGGGAGTTCAAAGGGCTGATCACCTCGAAGATAACCTCGACATCATAGATCTTATCGTTGACGATCTTAGCAGGGATCCATCTCAGATCAGAGATCAATGGGAAATACCTGGCAAGCCTATAGAGGCTATCCTCCGCATCCCTCAGATCCTCTAGAACCCCTAGAACAGATCTTTCAAACGCAACCCTATCATCACCAAGCAGAAGTCTATACCTCTCAACAGCCCTCCTCAAACCCTCTATAGCATCTAGCATCCTCTGGCGATAGATAGAGATAGCTGAGAGAGACTCCCTCTCAAGCCCATCTAGATACTCAACAGTGCTACTCAGCCTATGAACATCATCCTCAAGCATAGCCAGCCTCCTCTTCAGAGACTCTAGCTCCTCCCTCGCAGAGTTATACTCGTTGATCCAATAGCTTATCTCAGCCCTAAAAGCCCTCTCCAGAAGAGGGATGCTATATAGCCTCTCATACACCTCAGCAACAACAGCCCCCAGACCAAGACCAGCAAGGAATTTCAGATAATCCCTGCGACCCCACCTCAACATCATCTATCATCAATATTTTATCCAAGGTGATAATAGCCATAGAACATGCTCTCAAAATAATATATTGCTTATCACATAGCTACCTTTGGGTGGAAACGGCAGCCCAATCCCTTTTAACGCTATGTTTGAAGAGAGCCCTTTCAAAAGTCAGATAGAGTTTCTATGGGATTATACCTTGGGCTGATCACCTCTAAACCTAAGGCCCTTAAGATACCTTAAGGTGTTAGGAAGGGGTTTACTAAGGCCGGCCTTAGTAAACCCCTTCCTAACACCTTAAGAAAAAACCTGCCTGGCCTTTGGAAAGTTTTCTTCAAGCACCGCGTTTAAAGGGCTCCCTTTTAAATTGAGCTAATATCATAGTACCATGTTTGGAAAATGTTCTAAACTCCAATACCCCTTTAGCAGTAGCTAGGTATATTCGGCCTCGAGGATTTGAAAAGGGGCCCTTCTAGATTTCCTGCTAGGGAATTCCCTAACAGGTATAGAGATTATGCCTGGTTTAAAAGGGGCCCTTTTAAAGTGTCTCTAAGGTCTTTATAGACGATCAATTTTATTGTATTGATCTCTTAAAAGGCTTCCAACTGCTTTATAGGAACTTGAGAATTACCATTTAGAGAGGCTATTCCAGGTTCTCTGTTAGGGAATTACCCAATACAAGATATATGGAGGATAAATTTATCCAACACGGAAATATCTAGCCTTTTAATGCTCCAGCTCTACAGGGTTTGTATATTCAATAGCTCCAGATATTTTAGATAATATTGATCAGCATCGCTTAGGAGCTTCATGGTAGAAAGGTAAAGGTGATCGTGATGGAGAAGGGCGAGTAGCCAGAATACCTAGTCTACTTTAAATAGCTTTTTCAGAATATCTCTAAAGAACTTTAGATCCCTTGAGTTCTGGAAGGTTATGAGAAACGTGTTTAGGTTCGAGACGATGGTGAGTTTGTTGAGGCTTTAGCTAAGCAGATTGTTGAGATGACTAGGAAAAGGGCACAAGGTTTATGTGATAAGTGATGCAGCTAGAGTTCTAAGACCTGTGCTGGAAAAGTATGGGCTAACGCTAGTATCAGCTAAGAAGATCGAATACCCCCACATATTATTCCACGTAACAGAAGATGGTAAGCTCTACACAAGATTCGTACTAGAACCCCGAGGGGAGACTCTTGAGAGAGAAATAGAGCTAGCGATGTTCATCTCTCGAAAATATACTCAAGAAAATGAGTGAGGAAATCAGGAAGAAGCTAAGAATATCACTTCTTCACGTGCGGGAAAGCTAAAACTATTAATTAAGGTTGTTTCAGAAATTCTAATCTAAACCTCTTTATCTCCCAAATATTGCTAGAGTCTCCTTCTTTTGAAGAGAGGCGCATCCCCCATCAGAAACCTCGAAGCCGGTAATCTTAGATACCTTCAAGGAAGTACTGCTCCTTAAGGTGTGTGAAATTAGCCTGTAATTAATCTAGTTATGAATTCTGCGGCTGAAGGATCTGTTGCAAGTATAGCTATGTAGGTACGCTCTTCCTTATGATTCGCAGGCATGATAACTCTATACCCTGATAAGTGTCTTAAAGGATGCTTTTGACTAACAGTTACGGGGGTGGTGAAAGCAACTAATATACCGAGGAATTTCTTCTTATCTACATTCATATATAGTTTATCGGTACAAAGATTCTTGAATACTCCTTCCTTAAGCTTCTCCATATCTAGGGACTTAGCAATACAATCTATGAATGCCTTAGGGTTCTCTATCGAATATTGGGAATTATTAGAGCTAACGAGGCGCTTAAACCCTGCTTCAGCTAAACTGCGCTGAATTACTAATGGAAAATACCTTAGGTAAGGCATTCTATGCTTGGGGACTAAAGGTGTTAAACTCGTTAAAATAACAGATCCGGGTTTACCAATGCAGTTCCTAGAGAGATATTTGTGAATGAGATCCTCAAACCATTCCTCAAACACATCCTTACTTCCTTCGTCTCTCGTATTTAATCCCCACTGTAAAGATATTACCAGCATTAATGTAGCGGTTATCAAGATTAAAATTACTATTGTAAGAAACACAATATGTTTCGATGAAGAGAGAAACGACAGTAAGGGAATACCCATAGAACTAAGCCAATCATTTAGGGCAAATAAGAAGAATGTGATTGAGAGATAATATGATAAGATGACAGCTACCGAGAACAATGACAACAGTATCAAGCTACCCCATCTTCTCTTCCCAGATCTATCAGCTGGCACTATGTCTTCTACGAAGCACGAGTTCCTCAACTTGTTTATAGTGCTAAGTGAATCCTTTAGATCTAAGTGCTCGAAAGCTTTATTTAGGGCTTTGTTAATACTTGAGAAGAGAACTGCCACCAAGGCTAAGTATATGAACAAAGCAGTTAACGCGATAGCTAGATCTACAGCTATTAATACTCCTCTTTCCTGAGAAACAATATTTCCTAAGCCTATAGCATCTACAATGCTTAGCGGTAGGTGTATCCCAGTGTATTCGAGAAGTATGAGCGCTATAAACACTATCGTTAAATGTAGCAGCATTCGGGGACGGCGGTATACGTCAGATAGTATTTGGGCAAGGAAACTCTCAAGCATTTTCAACCCACTCAAACAACCTCCTTAAAACATCCTTAAGGAACGCAAGATCTTCTAAGGCAGCCTCCCTCGTTGTTGGATTCTCATAGCCTCCATGAACCATGATATGCCTTCCCCCATACTTTTCTATAAGCCTTCTAGCTATAACAAGCGCAGTAAGAGCCCTATAGCTCGGACTGCTAACTTTGTGAAGTTTTTTACGCTTCCTGGCTACAATAGTTAAAAAGGCTTCGGAAAGCTTATCTGAGTAAAGTCTTGATACAATGATTGTGAGCCTATAATAAGCCCTAAGATTATTTTATGTGCACTAATTTTCCTAATTGTTGTTTACCTAATGTATGCTTCGATAACTATGATATTATATACCCAACAATATTATTTATTCGGAATGTGTATGTCTCATTTCAACTATACTTATTCACATTAGTGCAGTAGTTCAAACAACTATAACGACTACAGCACCTACTAGAACGGCTGGTATAATGGCTCTAGAAATCTTTTTCAAATATTAATCCTTTAAACTATTTATACCCTTTCTAGCAAGTTTCGCAACCAGACTTTTCCCTCCTAACCTTAATCTTCTTAAGCTCAGCCTTGGCATAGGTCTTGGGATCAATGTTGGAAGGATCGGTATAGATAATATAGAAAACTCTTTCTCTCGTTTTTGTTCACTGTTAACCGCAATAAGCTCAAACTATTTTTCTAAGATAATTACTCATTAATATCACGTATATAAATAATAATATAATATAAAATGCCTTATAGATGATATAATTAAAGTATTTTAACCTTTCTTAAAGAATTTATTTAATGTAATTATGTCCCTTTTCTTAAGTTCCTCGCATGCTACAAATTCCGCTATCTCACGAATCTTCGAAGGGCGTATCTTGAACTGTAACTGATTAGCAACTACGTCTTCCCATTTTTCACCTCTCCACCTATCGCCTCCCTTCCTTTGTAGTTCAACTTCACCGATTAGCAAGTTTCCTTCGCCTGTAATTCTTACATCACCTTGAGAGTATACCTCTATCACCTTATCAGATTTTGCAACGTAGTAACATAGTTTCTCTAGATTTTCATAGACGCTCCTTTCTACAACAATGAAAATTTTTATAGGCTCGTTATCTATGAGAACATCACGTATTATATCATTTTTCATTCTACGAAACCATTCTATGATGTCTTGATAATTTCTTAGCTTATCAAACCTTATTCTTCTCATCTTTCCTAGAAGACCAGGTGTGATACCCTTCTTTTTCACTTCATTATGAATGCTTTCATATTCACTTTGCGAAAGTAGACCTTGCTCGACTCTTTGTTGGGCCTCATTAATGAAGTCATCTATCGAAATGCTTTCTGCTTCTCTTCTAATCTCATCTTGAGATATAGGCTTACCGTCTCGATTTACCTCTCCCACATACATCTTTAATGCTACATATACATTTTCAGGAATTCCCCATCTTCTCCTATATTCTTCAACGAATTTACGCTCAACATGATTATAATCTGCTTCGGGGTTATAAGATTTTACAGATACTAGAATCTCATTATCATCACATATAATTTTTAAATCTGCCTTCTTTCTGTAAAGCTGTTCAGCAGAATATTTCCTGCACGAGACGTTCAGAATACTGCTTATACACTCTATGAGTTTACTCCCCACACCAGTCTTATTATTTATATGATTTACGATGAGTCTTTCGATACTAAAACCCTTCCTAGCTGCATAAGACAATTGGTTTCTCCTCTCTTCCAGCGTATCTAATAAAATAAGGAATCGCACTTATAATATCTCAGCTAGAAAACTGTGTAACCTTTCAACAAAACCTTTAGAATCACGTAATCCTAATATCTCAGCTACAAGCTCGTCTATCTCACGACGGTAATCTTTATAAAGCTGATATTTTAGTGGAGGGAAGGTAAAGTCCTTGAGCGAATTTATGAGAGCTGATGCCCTCTCTAGATGGTTTCCCGCTATTCTCGGATTAGGAATGGGCATATTTAAATAGTCGTTTTCTAGAAACCTAGTCCAGGTCTCACTTATCTTTCTACTACCATAGATGAGTAACAGTAGAAAGAGTGAGCTATTGAACCACAGGGCCAAGATGGGCGCGTGCTGAACACTGTCCACCATTATGTAGAAATTCTTTGTGGCTGTGGTTTTCTCTAAACTTGTGAAAGCGAAGACACCCCTGTCTCTGAAGGCCGCATCTACCTTATCAGGTAGAAATAGATGTCCAAAGGGCTTCTTTGACTGTACCTGCCTGTAGATATGGGCATACCAGTACCTACCGAATGACCTGATGGCTGGAGTAGCTGTGGCTGCTTTAACACCCCACTCGATATATCTAAGTATATCCTTCGGGAGAGATCCGGGGTCTCTAGGAGGTATTGATACGAGGTAGTGGTCTGGCTCGACAACGATCTTGTTTACATATAACCCTGGTCTCCTTAGAGAGGGTAGCAGGTACTCCTTATATATTTCAAGCTCCTCCCCCGTATATACATTCCGTATCACGACCCTATCCCTGTAACCCTTCCCTATAACCCAGTACCTATTTGGTAGGAGGAAGAAATCTGGGCCATACATTTCGACACCACGCACTATGCTCTGCCCACCGAGTATATCTTTCCAAAGAACTAGAGTTCCCTCCTTAAGACCGCTAAGTATAACGTCTACTATTAACTCCCTCACCCTACCCTCCTCGAACAATAATAGCCAGTTCATGTCCAGGATATGGGGTAGCCCATATAGGTCTACAAGGCTAACCCTGTAGCCGTGTACCCCATAACCAGGGCCTACCCCCAGTATGTGCCCCGCCAGAGCCGATATATTGAGGGGCTTCCCGTCCTCTATCGTTATAAACGCTGTCCTGCCACGGCGACCCTGGCCTTTAATAGCTACGAGGATAACCTCCTTGAACCCACTGTCTATAGAGAACGTAGGTGAGGTCCTCTGTATTAAGGCGGCTACACTGTACCTCTCACGCAGCAAGGTCTTCACCCCTTGGCCGTAGATTGTATAGAAAGTAGAGGCCGGTAAGACGGCTACTAGCAGCCCTCCCTCCCTAAGTACTGTGTCTATTAGGAAGAGAGACAGAGCTTGGAGGTTAACTTGCATCCTGTTTATATACCTTATGTACCCTGTCGAGGCAACCGCTCCTCTAAGAAATTCCCTGTAACCCTCACCCAGCTCCTCCCACCTAGTGAAAGGGGGGTTGGTTAATATCACGTCAGCGCTATAGACACTACTTCCTCTAAAAAACCTATCTAAGGTAGCAGCGCCCCCCCAGATGATTTCAAAGGAATCACCGCATTTTATATTTATAATATTATCTATACCACCACATACCCCTAGTAGTGAGGCATAGGCCACAACACAGGCAAGCGGGTGCTTCTCTACACCCCACACAAGCTTTATCCTATGGACACCCACGCTTCTAATAGCCTCGGTTAATGTAACAGCTGTCCCCATAAAGGGATCCGCGATAACAACATTATTCCTCCCAGTCTTCTTGATGAACTCGCTGGTCAGGACACCCATGATCTCCGCACCTAGAGGCCCTGTATAGTATGCCGCCAACCTCTTCCTCGCCTCTGAGGATAAAAGCCGTGGCACTTCATATTGATACAATTTCATGGTTTCGTAGGAGACCTTACCCAGCCGCTCTTCGATATCGCGAACCATACCCTGTGCAATGCTCCCATCCACACTTATACCGATCCTGCCTAAGATCTCCATCACACCTTCAACAGTGGGTTTAAAACCTATAGCACTAATGATGTACGCTAAGGAGTCAACTAATATTCTATATGCCTTGTTTATATTGTCCACATCAAAATATTCCATACCTAACAACTTAAGTACCTTATCTTTCATGCTCTTGGCTCCTCCACAGAAAACCTCTTCCTAAATTCTCTATACCCTTTTAAAAAGCTTATGGGATGGAAGACGAGCTTTATAAAGTAATCTGTGTCTAATTTAAATACTCTAAAGAACTTTTGCCACATAGTACTGTTCCATCCTGTGTTCTTAAGCTTATTCTCCCAATATTCCCACATATATTTGAATGTGTTGCTAAACCCCCGTATGGTTATGGGGTAAGACTTAACAAGGTCTTTTACTAGTTTAGACACCCTATTGATATCGATTTGTACAAGTAGTTTATGGCTAACTCTCTGAACAGAAGTTTCTAGTTTCTGTATTTCTGGGATCTCTACTCTATTTTGTCTACCAACATCCTTGAGTCTTTTCAATAAAGGTAGATATAAACTATACTTAGTAATCCTTTCAACCATGTTTTTCACCCTTCTTCTTGATAACCACCTTCTTACCCTCGAAGACCCATTCTATTTCATCGTTCTCATCGATCCCCAAGAACTTTCTAATCTCACGAGGAATAGTTGTTCTATGATATCAACCAACCTTGTAATAGCAAGTACCAGCATAACCTCTAAAGCACCCACTATAAATTTACAGTAATACATATTTATAGACATAGCCATGACTCCAAGAGTATTTAAAAGGATACCTCTTTTCGATAGAAGCATTATAAATATATTAGCATTCAACACACTTTTATGTAGGTTCCTTCAAAGTATTCGGAGTAATTTATAATTAATTGCTATGGTACATGTTACAAGCGTGTGAATTAAGATCTTAAGATCTAAGGTACTTATCTAGGGAGCAGAGGCCTCTATCTCTTGCCGATCCTCATTCCTCGTTATTATATAGAGAGTAAATTTATAGCTGGCCAAGGAAATAGAGTGTGAATATGGGCTCAGAATGTAATCTGACCTCCTCCCCGCCCTGAAGGGCGAGGCTTCACTATTGAGGTGATGTTTATTAGCTTTCTATGTTCTGGTGTTAGGGTCTATGCCTTCTGCTGATTATGTAGATGCTGGTTAGAATAGCTATGGTTACTGCTGCTGTGAATGCATATGGTCTATAGTCTATGATGGGCTCCAACGCTCTAGCCTTTATTGCAGGCCCCGAGTACTCTATTGCGAAGAGTTTGCATCCGGAGACCTCTCTTATAGCTTTTGCGAGTTGGATGCCTAGCTCGGTTATCTGGTCTAGAGATAGATCGCCTTTATCATCTGTATAGACTATCGATATAATTGGAAGCCTGCCCACAGCATCTCCGAGGCTTACGCTTAGGTTCCTCCCCAGCTTAGCGCTATATTCTCTCAAGGTATTCTCTAAAGCCCTCTGGTGATCCATGTTCCACTCCATAAATCTATCCACATCAAATGTCTCTGGAGATACCGCTCGAATATATAGCTTCAAGCCATGTGCCGTGAGAATAGCGCTTAGGCTCCCACTTATATTCAGAGCCTTCTCCAAATCCCGATCAGAGATCATTACAACCGCCACAGGATTCGATATCGTGTTAAGGATTTGGAGACCTCTATAAGTTATATTTACACTAGACATCACCCTATCAACATCATCCAAGACATAGAGTAGATTACCAGCACTGCCAGCAGGGGGCAAGCCCTGGGGACTCGATACCTCTCCAGAGCCTCCAAATATAGCCCTCTCATACGGGCTATAAAGGGGATCGTATGGAGCTAAGATATAGTGGTATATAGGCACATAACCACAGCCATCCCTATAATAGGCCATAGGCTCAGGATCTATATAGAGGAAAACACCAGGAGCAACCTCAGATATAAGCCCAGGAGAAGGCACACCACCATGAACCAGCATAACCTGGGCTAGCGGTGATGAGACCTCAACCACTAAAAAGACTAAGAAGAGAGTTATAGCCATAACACTAGAAGATCTCATATAGATCACCCAGTGAGAGGGACAAACCCAATATAGTATTTAAGGCCGTCAATAGAGGTTGCAAATACATGGGTAGAGTTACCTCCCCAGAGGATCCCTGCTGCTCTAACATTAGGCTCAAAATTCGTGCACCGATATACGTAGGGATCCTCATAGACAGGGGATCCACTATCACCCTTATCAGCCTTCATCCCTTCTATTACCAGTTGATAATAGTAAGTTACATAGCCCTTTCCTTCTATAGAAATGCTAATGCTATAGTAATAGCGTGTTATATAACCACCACTTTCCCAAGTAGCTGACCCATATTTAGATACAGGAATATAGTTATTTTGATCGAGTCTCTGTTTCACCTCTGAAAAGCTTAGCAAACCCACTACGCGAGCATAGCCTGTGGAAGAGCATTTAAGCACCTTATTAGTTATATCAACGTTATCTCGTTTCACAGCATATAGCCCATCTATATTTGTATCTTCATCCTTAGATATTGTAGCCACATGATTATCCGTAAAGAGACTCCATGCAGGCTGATATACATACTGTCCGATAGAACCGCAATGCCCAGCAGAAGAAATACCATATGACTCAGGATATGATGATCCTGATTCCGTTACATAACCCGTAAATCCTATTGTGCAATCAACAAGGCATAGAAAGCCACAGCCAATCTCTATCCTCGCACCCCCAACCAGGATTCGTTCAGAAAGAGATACAAATTTATCCAACATATTATCACCTTTTTTTCCTTATCTCACTTATAAATGTTAGGCCTATATCCATATAGTTAGCGCCTCACCGAACCTCAAGCTAAGAGCTGGTCTCACTATATTAGATTAAACCATCACAGCAGGCCATGGATTTCGCATGAGAATATCCAGCATAGATATGATAAAGCAATTGACAAACCCAGCCTTTAAGATGGGGATATGTTTTAAAGATTCTTTTTAGTGGATAGCCTCCCCCGCAAAGGGGTAATGCTCGAGATCCCAGCAGAATCCTTTGCTTCTTTAGGGCGGGGAGGAACTATGATATTATAAGTTTAAGCAAATATTATTGAGGTGGGGTTTGCATTGTTTGCCAACCTTAGCAGAGATGAGATCGCGGTTCTAGCCTTGATCGCAGGGCTTGCTGATGAGAGAAGAATATTTAATAGAGGCCGTGATGCTAAGAAGCTTACCAAGCTGGTGTTTCTAGCATCATATGCCGAAGAGATGGACAATGATATAAGGTTGCGTGGGAATCTACGTCTCGGGCTACGCTTCCACGTATACCTCTATTCTGACGGCTCCCCGCCCTTGATGGGCGAGGGTTCTACCCCCACTGAGGCTACCATCATCTCTCTAGAGCCCCTCACGGGGGCTGCATCATCGCAGTGGCTCAGGATCCGCCGTCAGCTGCGGGCAGTGCGTGGCTCCTATAGATATATTACTGGCGATGAGCTAGAAGACTTCGTCAACGGATTGCTAGGTATCAGAGGCCCCGAAATCAAAGCACTAGTCTATGGTGCCGAGGTACAGAAACTCATTGAAGCCCGCGAGTATGTTAGGAAACTGGAGGAAAAAAGGAAAAGGATATAGTGGTCAATGTATAGTATAGTTGGGTGTGGTGTATGGGTCGCGAGCATGTGTTATTGTATTTGTTATCAGGGCTCTTCGATAAGTATGGCGAGGTCTATGGGCGTAAGAAGATCCAGAAGCTCTTATTCCTAGTAGAACACTATGACCTTGAGGGCAGCAGGGTTGTGCGTTCCCAAGGACTTACTGGCTACCGATTCATAGTATGGCTCTACGGCCCTTTCTCGAAAGATGTGTATGATGATCTCGATGTCCTGGTCGAGAGGGGGTTAATCGAGGAAAAGATCCTCGGATCTGATAGCATCCCCCAGGTGCACGGGATAAGGCTCTCGATGTACGATGATGATGGATATCCAAAGACGCTCTATATATACCGCCCTAGAAACCCGCCCAAAAGATATAGGCTTAACATTCAGATAGCTGGGGATCTCGCTAGAAAAATCGATCAAGTGGTTCAGCTATATGGAGGCATGAGCCCTACAGAGCTTGAGGAACATGTGAACAACCTGCTAAAGCTAACACCAGAGAAGAAGATACAGTACTGGGGTAGAACTGTGGATGAATACCTACAAGCCGAAGGGCTTGCATAAACATTGAGGAGATTCAAAATTATTAGAGAGCCTCTCGAATTATCCGGGCTGAGGGTTGTTTCATCAACATATAGGGTTGATCTTATAAACCAGATATTTAATGCAATAGAAAGAGGAGATTTAGAACCTGGAAAACTCCTGGAAGTAGCACAATACGATCTAAGCTCCTCAAGTGCTCCATCTACCTCTAAAAGTGCTGTTAAAAGCATCGCAAAATCCATCAATCAAAAGCCCCACTTAATTATAAGAGAGACTTCTAGAACTCTTCTCTTCACCATCCTAGTCTATTATGCCATACAAGATCTCTTAGAAAATAATAATCTATATCTCTATCCAGAACCTAACCTAATAGAGATAGGGAAAACATTCGACTATGCAGTTGTAGACGAAACTAGAAAAAACATAGTCTTCCTCGCTGAAGTAAAGAGGCTGAGGGCGATAAATAACCTAATTAGCTATATAGAGGAATTCGATGAGAAACTTAATGAGCTCAAGCGCCGCACAATCCTCGATCATATAGACGCTACTATATTCCATTTACACCTCACACCCATATTTATTAGAGAGAGTAGAGAGGTGGAACAGCTCTTAAGATCATTTGGAAAGCTTATTAACAATCAGAATATCTCAATGCTCCTAACCATAACATCTGGCGAAAGCTTTAACAAACTCACAGAAGATCTTAAACAACAGCTATCAATGCGACTCCAACACAGAAAAAAGCAAGAACCCCCTTTTAATATATAAATTACTAGATTTAATAGTTAATATGAGCATGGGTGTTCACAATACACTTTTTGTTGATCACCTTAATAGTTACTCAGTTCCTAAACCAAGTTAAAACTTATTTACCTTAAGAAAAATCTTTATAATATAACTGCTACAAACCTTTAATTATTACCCACAAGCTATGGAAAAAACACTACGAGATCAGCCACGGTATATGAGGAGCTAGCCCGCCGATGGTATAACGTGCTTATCGAACGTGATCAAGAAGATGCAGAGATGTTAAGATATGCTGCGCTAGCATATGCAAAATTCTGCCTTATCCACGCCCACACAGCTAAGTCTGAGGATTATTATACACCTTCATATATGTTAATCGTGTCTGACGATGATGACGTCTATAGCAGCAGGCATCTACTTAACTATGGACTAAGAGAAGCACTCAGAAAGGCTATGCAAAGAGGCATACTCATAGGCAGATATCCCGGAAAGCTAGTCTCGGTGGCAAAATGGAATGGATTCAAAGAATATGTGCTTAACGTTACAATTCTCTCATAATCTGAAAAATCTATCACCTCAGCTGGAACCCTATCTTTAATAGCCTCATTCTTGGCCTCTATCCTTTCCCTTTCTAGAAGCTTTTCCATATAGTTCAGAAACTTATCTTTGTTATTATAAAGGAGGTTATAGCCGCAGTATGGGCATATAACGTTATCCTGCATGATCAGAGCATGACATTGAGGGCAGAATTCCATAGCGAAACCACTCGATAGCCTAATCATTTTATCTCTATCTTTACTCATATTGCTATTAATAATTATTGCTAGAAATAACATTAGTCTAACGAGATAAACAACTATGGAATGGGATCAATATTCCATTATTATAGTCAGCGAAGCTATCTTGAAGTTAAGGAGACTTCTTATGATCTGCTATGTTAAATTATATGATCAGATCAAGGGTTGTTTGATGGGGACTAAATACCGATTCCTTTGGTAGAGGGTGTCCCTAGTGGGGGTGATTGTTTTTTCTAAGCTTCTCATATATCCTGTTCATATATTCTGGATTTTCCGTGTGTATTGGGATTATGTTTTTGGGTTTTAGAGTTTTGATTAGATCTGTGAATTGATGTGGATAGTAATGTCCTGAGAGTCGGAGTCTATAGACCTGGAATCCAAGTATTCTTAGCCATTTAGCGATGATTCTTTCCTCAACCTCTCTCATAGCTTCTCTCGGCTCTGGGTTTGTTATATATGCTATGGAGTCGTGGAGGAAAAGATCCTCTTTCCATAGTCTTAGCTTTCTTAGGGTTTCCAGCATTGTTATAGGTTCGAAGATAACGATATAGCTGCTTTTCTCCTTCAACACCTCCTCAGCGAGGCTGATATATTCGATGGGTAGCGATGTAGGTAGTGTTTCCATATCTATATATGCTAATGCGATGCTGGATAGATCTATCCTACCTTCTCTATATAGATATTCTGGCATCCAGAGGATCCTATCGGATGCTATGACAACTCTTCTCCCACCTATCCTGGAGTATTCTATGAGGGCTTGGAACATCTCGAGATCAAGAGGATCGATGGAGACTGCGACTAGATCATAGTGTGATAGCGCATCAAGCAGGATCGATCTAAACATATGGGGTGTGAGTGGGTAGTGCTCTAGCTCATCGCTAAAGTTGGTTCCCTCGATAATAGCTATATCTACACCATCTATTCCTAACCTCTGGAGAGACTCTTGAAGATCTGTTTCCGGTCTATTTGTTAGAGGTTCGAGCCTTAGATCGCCGCTGTAGAAGATAGTAACATTCTTCCCCATATATATGAAGGCATATGCAGGATAGGCGCTATGACTCACAGGTATAGCTATTACGTTATGTCCATCCTGTTTAAAGATAGAAGCCTCCGAGATTCTAGAGTGTATATCAGGCAACACATAGGCTAGCCATGTTCTCGAACCTCTATACCAGTTGAAAACCGTATCCTCTAGAATGGATCGGCTTGGAATGATTATCTCCACATCCTTGGGTATGATCGATAACAGTCCAAGATGATCTAGATGGGCATGCGAGATATAGAGAGCCTCAGCATCTCTAAAGACCTCTGCCCCCGGTATGATGTTTAAGCTCTGCATCTCAACAGGTCCTAGAGGCTCGACCCTTCCGCCATATAGTTGTCTAAGTATTTGAAACCTTATACCATTATCGAAAACCAGCTTTCTATCACCATCTATAATAGCTATGCAGTTCCCACCAATCTCCCTCCAGCCACCATAGATCTGTATTCTCGCGTTACCATAGATCATCTCTTTGAGAGGCATACTCTAACCCAGCATTCTAAACCTCTTAACACCGATCTCCTGCCACCTAACATTCCTCACAGGATCTCTAATCGCTATAATCTGAGGATCTCCAGCGATGTTATAGACTATATATAGCCAATATTTATCCCCTAGCTTCTTAGCATATTCAAACTCCGTCTCTGTAAGCTCAACCCTTATATAATTACCACTCCTCCCCTTAACCTCGATATATCTAACCTCACCAGTTCTACGATCAACGCTCTTTATATCGTAATGCTCATACATACTCACATCCTCAGGATCTCTCCCACATTTCCTCTCATACTCCATAGCGATCTCCATAGCCCTTTTCTCAACCTCTTCAATAGCTATTGGGGGTGGCGATCCAGCAGATCCATCGCTTCCAGAGGCAACGGTATATATCCTCCCAATATATGTGGGCCTTATCAATAGCTCTCCAGATATATTCCTCGGCTCCCATCTATCGTGTTCAGAGCTGAATCTTTCTTCAACCTTCCTTAAATATTCTTGGAATGGTACGAGTATACGTTTAAGCCTATCAGCAACATTGCTCCGAACCCTATCCTGTGCTAGTTGAATACCAGGCTCTGTAGCTTCATGCACGACCCCCACGATATTTTCAACGGCTTTAGCAACAATTTCTAGTAGCTCAACACCTTTAACAATCTTTATAGAGCCCGCTTTATCCCTAGCAACTCCAACCACTTCGCTATAGAATGGTCTCTCTTTAATGCTTGCCTCAACTCTATATAAGAGGATTTCGGTGTAGCCGGAGTCTATTTTGGCTATTACAATAGGGTTCTCATAGATCTTCTCTTCGTCACCTCTTCTCTCTATAACCTCCTTCATAATAACCTCGTAGATAGCGGATATATCGTTATGTCTGAATATGTATGGCATATCTGATCCGTATGGGTCTCTAATGTAGTGTTTATCTTCTTTGATCTCAATGCTATAACCTTTAAGCCTTGCTATGGATATTAAAAGCTTTTGTAAAACCTTCATAGCCTCCTCCCCATATACCCCGCCTAGTATGTTATCTAGCACTTCTCTAACTTTGGTGGATCTTTCGCTACTCCCTGATGCAACTCTTTCAGCGAATTTCTTTAGATTTTTCAACATCGTTAGTATTCTCTTAATATATTTTTCGAGAGCTTCCCCACCGCGGATAAGCTCTAACCATGCCCTGTACTCGCTGAACTGTACCCTCTCTCCTTTCTCATCCTGTAGAGGCACAAATACAGATAGATCTATATTGGAGCTTCTCTGCTTATTAAGCATATCTATCTCCAGCTCAACCTCCTCCCCTATAGGCACGTTTTTCTCTACACCTGATATATACCATGAGAGGAGCTTGGCATAGAGAACCTCCAAAGCCTTGAGATCACTCTCAACTGTTAGCAAAACAGTATAGCTAGTCACATCCCTATTCTGCCCAAGCCTCCACACCCTGCCTATTCTCTGAACAATTTTTATAGGGCTCCAAGTCGGCTCATAATGTATAACAATATTTGCATACTGTAGATTCAATCCCTCTGAGGCAACATCGGTTGCTACTATAACATCTACATATCCTTTGGAGAGCCACGTCTTCACATCCTCTATGTCGTATTTCTCCCTATGCTTGCTCTCAACAGTCTCTGGTGGGATAATATTGCTTGATGTTACCAGTGCTACTCTTCTGGAAAGCTTTTCTGGTAATCTATTCTTCAGCGCTTCGAATATATATTCAGCGGTATCTCTAAACTCTGTAAATATCACAACCCTATCTCCATTCGTGAGATGCTCCTCAACAAGCTTTATAACAGCATTTAGCCTAGAATCGCCTTTATCCCTGATGATCCTCTTGGCTAATGTATGAAGTTCTTTAAAAACCTCTATATAATCTGGGCTGTCAAGCAGAGCCGAGCATTTCTCGGCAAAGCTATCTAGAATATCATCGATATCAGCTTTATCAGCTTTACCATAATCCTCAAGGGCCTCTCCAAACTCCTCAAACCCGCTATGTCCGAGAAGGGTGTTGACTATATCTTTTGCCTCCTTATCAAGCTTTCCTGGATCAGCTTCCTCAGATCGTATAATACCTGATCTCCTCCCTATGATCTTGTTCAACGTTATAAGGGCTGCTTTTGGACTTGATGATGCCCTCTTAGCTAGCAACACAAGCAGGAGTCCTAAGGCATTAGGTTCTTCCCCCACCTTTGTATAGTATTTTATGAGGATGCTTCTTAGAAACTTTATCAGCTTCCTATGGAACTCCAGCTCGGCCTCAGTAGCCTTAACAGTTTTGGCCTTGAATCTACAGCTTGTAAAAACACGTCTTCTCTCGTAAACCTCGTTCACATCCAGCTTGGTTCTTCTAAACACCAATACACCGTTTATCAATCTATAGAAATTCTCTGTATCAAGTTCTTTCTCGCCCGCCTTTAAATAGGGGTCTACAAGCTTTATCCTCCCTATATAGTCGTCTACCTTACCCCTGTGAGGTGTAGCTGATAACAAGATTATACTGGGTGTTTTGCCCGCTAACTCTGAGACAAGCTCGAATCTCTGGGTTTCCTTACCTCCCACCTTCCCAACTCTATGTGCTTCATCAACCACTATAGCATCCCATCCGATCTTCAGCAAATGCTCTCTATAACCAGATCTCTTAGTAAGATCTATAGATGCTATGTAAACCCCTTCCGGGAATCCCTGACTTCTCAGCCCATCTATAGTGTCTCTCTCAATACGACGTATCTCTGTATATGCGAAGCCGAATCTCTTCAGCTCCCCAACCCATTGTTCAACCAATACCCTTGGAACGAGTATTAAGACCCTCCTAGCATGGCCTATCTCGCGGAGATACTTTATAATCATTATAGCTTCTATGGTCTTCCCAAGACCTATCTCATCACCTATCAAAACCCTTATAGGATATCTAGGGAAGAGGTTTAGGATAAGCTCTAATTGATGAGCATAGGGGTACACCGGGTCTCCAGATCTAAATTGCCTCAGAATAAATATATATGGATGGTATTTGAAACCCTCAATAACAGCTCTAACCAGATGGAGGGCTGGTGAGGCATTAAAGCCTGTAGATCGTTCTGAGGGCTTTTGCAACCCTATATACACCCCAGTAACCTATATTTTCATATGCCTCCACAAATTTTGAATACCAGAAGACAGCCTCGATCTCGCTCGCATTTACAGCAATATCCATGAGCTCCCTCGGCACTGCCTCTAAAAACTGTTTAACACCAGTGTATATGACCAGCCTCCTTACATAGTAATCCGGATCCTCGCCCTCTACGATG
The DNA here is from genome assembly GCA_038897115.1 of Sulfolobales archaeon. Lineage (NCBI taxonomy): Archaea > Thermoproteati > Thermoproteota > Thermoprotei > Sulfolobales > Sulfolobales archaeon. The sequence continues at coordinate 23,212 of JAWAXC010000017.1, forward strand.
ATAACGTTGTTGTAAATCTTATAGGGTGCTGAGAGGGCATTTAGAAAGGCAACCACATAATCCCTACCCACCCTTGCCTCGAAAAGAGGTTTTCCACGCTCCACGGGTCTATAAGGGTATATCCTAACAACGTCTACCAATCGTTTTATCTTCTTCCCAACCTTCTTGCTGCTGAAAACTAGGTATCTCTCGATGCTATATTCTTTGCCCATAACCTAGTCACCCACGCATATCTCTGTTATATAGGGCTGTAGATCATCTATATCCTTCTCAGGAAGTCCAGGCATTGATATAGGCTCCTTAGCCCTTAGCCTCATTACAAGGCTTATCGATGTTTCCCCCAGGGATAGAGTTGAGATAATAGATTGTATAATCCTAACAGCCTCATCTATATTTGTGTTCTCAATCTCTAGACCCACCCTAGAGGATATATCGCCCCTTCTAAGGGTTAGCTCAAGCCTGCCACTAGATACTATGAGCTGTCCAAACCTTGTGCTCAGGATTTTAAGGGGTTTTAGATTCAGCTGATTAATTTCTAGACCTATCCTCTCAATCCTCGTGCCAGGCGATGGGAGTCCCTTGAAGCACTTCGCCTCCTCCTTCCTAACCTTGATAAAGATTCTTGCCGATGCCAGCTCAGACCCGCTTATATCTATTGCCTTTAAAACCGCGCTGATTATCCCACCTTCTTCGGGAGCTTTTAACCTCCACCTGATCTCGGCTCTAGGGGTAGAGTTATTTATGGCTATCCTCTCAGGCTCCACATGGCCTCTATCAATCTGGAGGATAACCTCACCCTCAAACGGACCTGATCTTTCGAGTAGAAAAGTCCTCTCAATATCTTCACCAGGGTCTGCATCGATCTCCACGGAATCTGGTTTTAGGGTTACAGAGACTCTCCTCTCTAGTGAGACAAGAGGCATATTCTTCAGAGTTCCGAGATCGTATTTATCTATGTTGGACAATACCTCCTCCACATCGTAGAGCTTCTCACCGATCTTCAAGAAATGCTGGATCACAACCATAGCCCCACCATGCATCGCCTGGGACTTTCTAAGGCGTCTCATCTGATCGATAAGCGCTATTCTCCATGGCAGGACGAGGCAGTCATTAGATATATTAGATATATCCTCCCCCTCAGCAACCTCTATGGCTAGGCAATCCCTCTCAGAGCTACATCTTTGGATAACCTTATAGTAGATCTTGTCGTTACAGGCAATCCCAATATCGAGCGTCTTAACACCCTCAGCTATAGCCCTCCTAATAATATCCCCAGGTGCTGCAGGTAGTCTTGGGTTTGAGTAGAAGTACTCAACAACCTCTCTAACAGTTCTAGGTGCATCCATATTAGCCAGATCTATACCTATGCTTCTAAGTAGAAATGAGAGGGTGTAGAAATCCATCTCCGAGTATACTTTGCGGGGCTGCATAGCCTGGAGAGCATGTTCGGCGCTCTTCATTATAGTCTCTCTACTCTCTATAACAGCCTCCCCAACAGTGTTTCTACCATCCCTGTAAGTGGGGTATGTAACTATGTTAAACATTGTTAAGATGTTTTCAAGGGCTCTCTCATATACGTTGTTGCAGTAGTCCCTCAACTTACCCTTTAAAATCTCTACCACGATCTTTCTCTCTTCTTCTCTGAAGTCCCTGGCTATGAGATCTATAACCCCTCTGTTCTCAACCTCTTTACAGGCGATATGTTTTCTAACATATTCCAGGGCGATTCGAAATCTCTCCGTAGAGGGGTAGGCTATATATATCGTGTTAGCATATCTCCTACTCCCCCCGCTCTTGGTGTTATAGGTTATCTCCTCTAGGAGAGCGACACGCTTACCAATATCCTCTGGGATGTTTATACATGCGTAGAGGATATATCTTGGGTTATCATAGTCGAGTCTCTCGCAGCTATAGGAAACAGTCGATAGCTCCTCATCGAATATCCTCGAACGCTCCGCCTTCCTACCCCTTCTACTCTTAAGAGACGTGATCTCCTGTGTGAGAAGCCTGTTAGCGAGCTCAACAACCTCTTTAACAGCATCAGCATCAGCTATACTTCTTGCTGTGTCCTCAACATATTTTATAGGTGTCACAACATGTGTGAACCACAGCCTCTTAGAGGCCTCATCCTCGAGGACATGAACCAGGTTTTGCTTGATCCAGCTTATAGCATCTATTATATCCTTTGGCAGGATCCCTTGGGATCCAAAGATATATGGCTCATAAACCATCACCGCGAGCTCGTACTGTGTTGGGAACACCTCTACCTTAGGTGTTAAGACCCCTCCATAGACGAATGTCCTAGCAAGTAGAGCCTTAGCAATTATTTCTGCTAGGAGTGGTTTCTCATATCTTCTAGCCCTATCCCTTATATCGTTCTCTATAACGGTTCTAAACCCCTCAAACCCTTTTAGTAGATATGCGCTAAGCGAGGGATCTGCTAGGTCTATGTGCCAGGGCATTATAAGCTCATAGCCTTCTCCGCCCCTCGCAATGGATCTCAGGATCGCCCTGCTTATCCTCAGAAGATCCCTTGTTTTTTGGAGCATCTCATGCTTATCCAGGATATCTATCAGCGTATCTATGTAGAGGGGGTGGAATGGATATGTCTCCACTATATGTGTAGAAACCCTCTTCGCAAGATCTTGGTCAAAAACCTCGTTATTCCTATATACATTGAGGAGCGATGATCTAATCTCCGAGGCCTTAGCAGTATCGATGTAGCTAAAAAGCCTTGCTCTTAGAAGGGCGGGTATATTCCTTGGAGATACAGGCTCTATATATATCGGGGAAACCCTGCCCAGAGCCTTTGCAATGCTCGCTAGAATATCCTCTATGGATCTATATACCCTCTCGATGTTCTTGATATCACCCTCTCCACCCACGACAACCGGCAGGGAGACCACTAGCACAACACTTTTAGATACATCAACAGCCTTTGCCAGCCTCTCCATAAACGTTGCTACCGCAGAGGCATATGTCTTTAGACCTGGATCGGCTGATTCATATAGAGACTTAATATACGCCCCGATCTCGTCTATCAATATAACTACACGTCTATCCGAGAAGAGCTTAACAAGAGTATCGATCTCAGGCGGTACCCCCTTATCATCATACTCCCTCAGAGAGCTGTAGCTGCCTAGAGCATGGGCTATATATCCCCATAGGGTCTTCACCGTATAGCCCCCTATCCTTAGAGGGGCTATTGGGTGGGGAGCTAGTGAAGCCGTGTTTCCATCGATAACAACAACATCGGTGGATCCCGATATGCTGCTCAGCCTCTCTGCTATTGTTCTGACCAGCCCCTGGATCTCTTGATTCTCAGCTATAGCTGTGTAGAGGTGGTTAGGGGCCTTCAGAGCATGGTAGATGGTTATGAGCGTGTGGGTCTTGCCCCCTCCGAATAACGCGCTTAGGAGAACCACCTTTCTCCCAGGCTCTCCATTGAGCACCCTGGCTATGTTGCTGAGTATATCTGTTATCTGCTCTGTTATCAGTGTTATCGAGAAGAATCTCCCGGGATCGGTATATATCTCAGGCTCTAGGCCCAGGATAACGTTTCCTAGGCTGGGGGCTAGCCTCTCGTCGAGGCTTTCATCGAATACATCTTCCCGGATCTTATTATTTCCTAGGAGAACCATTTCGACACCCCATATGGGTTATCTCTTTGAGAACTGATCTAGCCCTCTTTGAGTCTCTATACCTAGGGAGCGTATAAGTATGTCTATAGCTCGCTTCTCAGGATCCTCGGATGGCAATACATCATAGAGGATCCTTGCAAGGGCCATGGCCTCTTCAACAACGCTGGGGTGGGATGAGCGGAGCTCGCTATATCTCCTCATAAGCATATCCCTAGGCAGTGTAATTGCTAGGTATTCGAGGATGTGGAGAGCATCTATAGCACTTCTAACACCCGGTGAGGAGATCTTTATGCCCCTCTCAACCAGGGTCTCCTCCAGCGAGGCCTTCAAATCACTTATAAACCCCGGCTCTAGGAGTGTGAATCTATCCCCATCCCTTTTAATAATATTCAGGTTTTGCAGGTATTCAGGCTCGTTCCTTGTGCCTATGGAGAATATTATGGCCGAGCTCCTATCAATAGATCTTCTAATAGCTCTCGGCCTTCTCTCGACAAGGACCTTTATAAGTAGGTAGAAGAGAGATGCAGAGCCTAGCCTCACGCCAACGGAATAGGCGCCGAGAGATCTTGCGATAGCCTCGGCAGTAGCTGGGTAGATATATTGTTTGATAAGCCTTTCAAGACCACCCCTCCTCAGATCCCCAACCCCCACGATACTCCTATACTGGGTGAACTGCGAGAGAACACAGCCGAGCACAGCCACAAAGAGATCAACACCCATATAACCAGCCCTCCTAACCCTATCAGCATAGCCGCTACACGCCTCAACAGCCCTAGCATAGATCTCATCAGCCAGGGCCTCCCCAGAAGAACCCCTCCTCCAAACCGCGATGATAGATGTGTCGAGGCTAGCCTTACCCCTCGCCGTAACCCTCTGAGCAGACTCGGTAATAACACTATAGCTCGCCGTAACCCTCAGACCAGCCACAACCCACCCAGCCTCTAGAAGAGCCTCCCAGGCCTCTGGGCTGGTGTGGGCATAGTATGTGACCAGGACACCGTTATCAGCAAGCCTATCGGCCATTGTCTTGAAAGCACTATTCAGGAGACCCTTGAAATGGGTGAAGCCATCCCCAACACCGAGGTATCTCGTCCTGCCATCGCTCTCACTAACCTCTCTAGGTGCGAAGACCCTCCACTGTGTCTCGACCTCAACACCATCCCTGAAGAAAGCCTCCGGATAGAACCTAGGGACAAGGGTGGGGACACCGGCGACCACATCAACACCGCTTAAAGCCCTCTTCAACCAGACATAGTAGAAATC